>CAZGYL010000320.1:0-6219 GCA_964529985.1 uncultured Planctomycetia bacterium
TCTCAACCATTGAGCGTTCGATAAGAAAAGAAGGGGTATCCCGCGCTTTGCGGGTGAGTTTCGTTTCAAAGGATCCCTGTGTGAAAGTGCTGATATGGGAGAGTCCGTCCCCGCGCATACACAGCAGGAGGAGTTGCTCCACAAGGAGCCGGCTGAGGAAAACGGTGCGGCTGTTCCGCCTGAAGAGCTGCGGGATTTCTTTCAGAAGCTGACCGCATACGTCAAGGCGCGCCGCCTGTATCCCGAAGGCCACGGGAGGCCCAAGAAGCAGCTTGAGCTTTGGCTTGAAGCCACAAGGTCTATTCTGACTCGGTGCGAGGAGTTGACCGTTTTCATACGGACGGATCGGGTTGAGATCTGTGGTGAGGTCTTCGGATCGGCGGAAAAGGTTATAGTTGACTTTATTCCCGAGTTCGTGCGGCGGTCGATTCGGTTTGTGGCGCTCAAGCAGGGAACCACGGGGTCTGACTTGCGGGCTTTGGGAGAGGTCTTCCTGCGGGAGCCGGAAGAGGTCGAGACCCGCGGGGGACCGGCGGTTGTTTTGGCACAGCTCGGTGCGGAGCGGGTTTTTCTTATAGAGTACGCCGAGGAAGCCAGAAAGCTCCTTGAGAGTTACAGGTGTATACAGGACTTACGCCGAATTGCAACACTTCAGGGAGAGGAAGAGCGGGAAACCGAAATAGTCAAGCACCTCCTGCGCAAACAGCTTGATGCCGAAGAAGTCGAGCGCCTCAGGCAGCTTCTTGAGAACGAGGAAATCAGGCGGCGTTTGGAACTCATCAAGGAGGACTTGACGAAACTGAATCCCGGAACGGATTCTTCGCTCGCCGTGCTCGATCTCCCTGTGGAGCTGATACAGCAGGCTTACAAAGCTAAGACCGAAACGCCGGAAGCTGAGGACGAAGACGAAGTCGAAGCTGTGGTTTTTCTGCTCGATTTGGCACAGCGGAGGATTCGAGAAGCGCTCCAAAATCCTGATTCAAGCGAGACCAAAAGACTCCGCCAGACGGTGGCCTCCCCTGAGCCGGGCGCTCCGATCAAAGGCCGGTCGATTGTAGCGGCGCTTTTCGCGGGCCCGGAGGTCGCTCTTCCTGAGCTCCCCTCTTCCCTTATAAAGACGATCCTGCGCAAGTTGAGGAAACAAGGAGCGGAGCTGGGTGTAGAAGCGCTTTTCGCTGAGGCCGGCGCACCTAAGAAAAGAGACGCCGAAGGCGGTTGGGAAGAGGAGCCGGCCGAAGACCTTGAAGCTCTGGAGGGAAGCCTGGCTTCGTTACGCGATAAACTGGGCGCCCATAGACTGGAGATCAATTTCGCCCATGTTGCGCTTGCCCATATAGATATTCTCCTTGAAATCCTGCGCAGGGAGAAACCCGGTCCCCTTCGTATCCGCATTCGAAAACGGCTCGAGCAATGTGTGTCGGCCTGTTGCGGGAACAAGGAGGAGGACATCGGGCCCTCGGTTGTAAACAAACTTGTAGACGAACGCACCGGCTTCCCTCCGGGAGAGCTTGCAGAGCCTCTCCACAATGAAGCGATTCTTGTTCAGGCGATACGTGGGTTTCTGATGGGGGAAGCCCGTTGGGCGCCCTTCTTTGAGGAAAGGGCCCGGCTGGACCGGGCGGGGTTTGCAGAGCATTTCGTGCGCACCGCTCTGCGTACTGAAAGCTCTCTTGATACCGAAGTGCTGCGGCCTGTGGTTGAGGCTTGCGGTTCCGAGTTGGTCAAGTGTCTGCGACGCCTCGTGTACCACGAGGAAAAGAAGATTTCCGTGCGCAGGCTTCTCAGCCTCTTGAAGATAAACCCGAATGTCGAGGCGATCCCTCTTATGGGAGAGCTGCTGCCGCGGGTGCCGAGCCCTCAGCAACGGGAGCTTATGGAGCTCATGGCGGAAATGGATAAAGGGCGAGCCGCAGGAACCCTGGCGCCGCTTGTACTTAATGCGCCTCCGAAGACCGCGCGGAACGTGATAAGGTTTCTCGGGGGGCTTAATCACTCCCTGGCGCAGGAGGCTCTATTGGATCTTTTGAGCGGAAGTAGACGCGGAGAGTGCCCGAAGGAGCTTCAATACGAAGCAATCGAAGCTCTTGAGCGCGGAGGCACGGTTGAGGCCGCTCGGACGCTTGAAGGATTGGGCTCGCGGTGGTCACTGTTGTTTACAGCGTCGGGCAGGGAACTTCGCAGGCGGTTGCGGCGCGCCGCACGGGCGATCCGCCGTCGAAATATGGGGAGGTGAGAACAGGGGGAGAGGGCTGTGGACAACCGAGCGATAGAAAACCTTGTCCGATCCCTGACCGTCGGGCATATGAACGCGCTGCTTTACTTCGCCGGGCACAGGCGGGTGATCGAAGCGTGCGAGGCGGCGGTACATGCCCTCGGGCCTCTGCTTAAGGAGAGAGGCTCTTTCGTTCTATGTATCAGGGAAGGACTGATTCTGGCGGGCGGCAAGCCGCACTATGATTTGAGCCTGACGGCGAACCGCCTGATACAGCGGATCAAAGAAATCGGGGCGGGAGGGATACTTTTCAACCGCGGTGTAACGGCTGAGCACATCCGCGTCCTTATTGAGATCTTGGCCTCTCGGGAAATCGAGGGTATGGCCGAAGCGAATAAGAGAATCGAGCAGGTGGGTGCTACCGGCAGGGTCGCCTTCATACAGCACGCTCTTGATCAGGCAGGGGAAGAAGCGCTACAGGAGGAAGTGTCTGTAGAAGGAGAAGACTTCCCGAAGGAGGATTTGGCCGCTGCGCGGGAGGTTGCAGCCAAGGCTCTTTCGGCTTTGCAGGATGTCATGCTTGAGCTGCGCAAGGAGCGCAGAGCGTCGTTCAGCAAGATTTCGGACGTCGCCTATGAAATCTCGCGTACTATTCGAACCAACCCGCTCCTCCTTTTGATCTTCACGGCGTTCAAACGATACGATGCGTACACCTTCCACCATGTTGTGAACGTTTGTATATTGACAACGGCCGTGGCCGACACCTTGATAAGCGATATGAAGGAGCTTGTCACGATAAGTGAGGCCGCGCTTCTGCACGATATCGGAAAGATATTGGTGGCGGAGGAAATACTTCAGAAGAACGGGAAACTCACGGACTCGGAATGGGAGGTGGTGAGGCAGCATCCGCTTCTGGGCGCCAAGATGTTGATTGCGGCTGGCGGTGTGTCCGAAGTGGCGATGAACGTCACTTACGGCCATCACTTGAGGTACGATCAGAGCGGCTATCCGGAACCGTCGCGCGATCTGGTGATTGATCCTCTTACGCAGCTTGTAAACGTGATCGATGTTTACGAGGCACTGACGGCGGCCAGACCTTACAAAGAGCCCATGCCGCCCGAGAAGGCGACTGCATATCTTCTTGAGGGTGCGGGCACGGAGTTCAATCCCTTGTGTGTGGAGGCGTTGATAAGTTACCTCGGGGTTTTCCCGGTCGGAACGAACGTGCTTCTGTCCGACGGAAGCGTCGGGCGGGTGACCGCGCCCAATCCTGCGGACCCTTTCAGGCCGAAAGTAAGAGTGTTCCAGTCCCCGGACGGTGTGCCGCTTCAGCCCGGACGGCTGGTCGATACCTCCTCGCGTGCGCCCGACGGGTCATACCGGCTTTCGATCGTACGCAGCCTGCCTCAGGAGAAGAACGCTTCGGAGCTGCAACTTACGTAGGCTTTTGAATTCCCTTGCACCTGAATCTCTCCACTTGGAGTTCCGGCGTTGCGGAAACAGGCTTTCCTCGATAGGATCCGGGAGGCGTTCTGCGGTTGACTGTAAAAACGAAAGGCCTGACGGCGATGGCGAGAGTCCTTATTTTGGCGGGTCTTTTCTTCGCCCGGAGTACGGAGGCGCAGAGCTCCTTTTCTGTTTTTGAGGATACGCGCTTCAGGAGGGGGTTTCTGCTGCTTGCTCCGGATTCTTCACAGGGCAGGCGTGTGGAGGCGGTTCTTAAAGGCCCGAGGGAAGAAGAGCCTCCCGTTTGGTTCTTATGCCAGTGGGCGACCGGATTCTCCCTTAAGACCGCCCCGCGCAAGAGCGACCGCCAAGGAAATACATGGTGGGAAAATGCCGGAAAGAAGGTGTTGATAGGTTCGGGCGAGAAGCGCGATCTCACGCTGGAGATAAGGGGAAAGGCTGAGTACAGAGAGCATGTGAGAAGAGAGGGGGAAGCTTGGCCTCACCTTCTTGTTGAACAGGACGCAAAGCATGTTATTACTCTCGATCGATTGCAGGCACTCCGATTGAGGATTTCCCTCAGGCTGCTTTATTTCGAAGATCATATGAAGCAGGCGGCCGATCCCCGTTTGCATGCCGCACAGTTCCAACTCTTTTTGGTTGTAAGAAACCTGAAGTGCCGGCCGGAAGGACGGAGCGATTACTTCTGGTTCGGGGTGCCGTTTTTCGACAACCGGCATGAAATCCCGAAACCGTACAGGGCTCGGGATGCAGGCAAGGCGGATGCAACCGGAAAACTGATTTATACGATCGGCGGGCGTAATTTTCTGCAGAAATCCCTTAAAGATGGTTTTTGGCACCACGTGGCCGTGGACCTCCTTCCGTTTATAAAGGAAGGAATCTCATACGGCTGGAAGAAAGGATTTCTGCGGAGCCCCGACGTTTCCGGCTACGCGGTTGTCAACATGAACATGGGATGGGAAATCCCGGGCACATACAGCGGCGCGGTACGGATCAGGGATTTCACCCTCTCGGCGCAACCGATCCGATAGAGGCCGGGGATATCCGGGTTGCGTTACGGAATTCAACGTTGAACGCGCACGATCACGTAAGGCATCTCCCTGTCCAAGTCAGGCGCTTTGCAGCCCGCCCCGTGTATTGGTAGGGCTTCTGCAAAGTACATGAGGTCCCACCGGGGGACGATGAAGGAACCGGGAATTACGCCGGTGTAACAGTCGCCGGCGGGATCAAATGTCATTTCAGCGGTTTGGTAATCTTCAAACTGCGTGACGTGACGGTATCGGAGGTGGATCCACTTCAATTCCACGCCGGGTGTGACGTAAGCTCTCACAACCAGGTTTTTCCCGGGAACCGCGGATTGAACCCGATCAAGGCGGATTGAGAAAGAGGGCGGCAGAGAACATTCCGCTTCATGGGCCGACATGCGCAGGCGGGTCGCTTCGCTGAGGGTGTCCGCGCAGGGCAGTCGCCGCAGTTTTTCGAGCCCGGCCTGCAGTTTCGGCAACTCCTCTTTCCAGTGCCGGCTGAATCCCACGCGGTGGACTCCGAACTTGAGGGCCTCAGGATAAAGATCGCCTGCAGATTCAATGATCTTTTTCCACCGGCTGACGGCTTTGGACTCATTGTCGACACATTTCTTGAGCGCAAACCGATCTTTGGTTTTAAGGTAAACGTTGTACCAAACGGCGGCCCTCATTCGAGCGGCATGGTACCGAGCCAGGTGTGCGAGAATTTTCAGATCGGTGATTGTGGCCTGAAACTCTTTGTACGCCGAGTCCTTTAGGCCTGTGGCAGCCGCGCGGGCCGCTTCAACACGCGCGAGGATCCGTCCGGCGACCTCCTCAAACCAACGGGAGGTTTGGAAAGGTGTCCGAAGTGCTGTGAATTCCCCGGTCAACAACGCGCGGGCCGCTGCCCGGTAGCTCTGGAACTGTTCGATATCCGTGCCTGTGCCCCTCGCGTACTCGGGCAAATCACCCAGTCGCATCACCTCCGGCCAGCCCCGAGTGGTGGGGAAGTAGCGATAGTTGTAGGCGGCGCCTACAATCCGCGGGAGGACGTTACTGGCCTCATGGAGTGCGCTCATAACCGCCGGGCCCGCCTTGGGGCCGAAACGCCCCGTGAACTCATGCTCCCACAACTCCACCGGTGCGGCGGGGTCGTAGGTGACGCGGCCCCAAACTTGATAGTAGTGCCAATAGCGCTCGAATTCGTACCGGTAGTATCGATAGCGGGGATTAAGGAGGTCGAAGGGTTTTTCATCGTGCGGCCGGCCGAGCATCTTGGTGGCCAGCATTTCGTTGACCTCAAAGCTCCTTCCGTCGTACAGCCGGGCGCTCTGTATGAAACGACGGACGTAGCGCGGATCCCCCCATAGGAGGAATCTTGCGGTGCCTCCACTCCAAATCCGCCAATTCACTTCGTAGCGCTTCGGGTATCTGAGAAGATCGGCATAACTGTGGCGCCGGTTTCTTTGATTTTGCACATTGATGTGGCTTGGGTGGAAAGGCATGCCGAGCTGTTCCATCCAAAACTTAGTT
>CAZGYL010000321.1:0-6204 GCA_964529985.1 uncultured Planctomycetia bacterium
TGGTGATCGGCAACGTCACCTCTGTGCCGGTGGCCGAACCGATCGATAAACTCTTACCTGAAACACACAAAGCCGGGAGTAAAAGCAAAATCACGACCGGAATAAGCCGGTTCATTCGCATGGATTTTCCTCCTCTTTCACTGCCGAGGCCCCCTCCTTCGGAGGCTCCAGGCCGCGTACGTTAATGAGTATGGATAAAGAACAGCTCAACAACCGGAACGCCCAATCCCACACAATCTCCTTTCCTGCCGGAGGCCGTACGTCAAGCCCAGCAACCTCAGCTTCCGCACGCAAGCCGCAACGCCCACAACGGGAGGCACCTAAGCAGCAGCCTGCAGCGCAAATACCGAAACGGGCCTTTTGACGAAGAGCCTACCGAACGACCCGCCCCGGCAGCCCACAGGCTTACCTCCTCGTTCCAGAACACACTCGACTGTACCAAAATCGCCGATGCGCTGTCAAGGGCGCGCTGCGCGGCTGCGGGGCTCGATCCCCAACCCCTTACAAGGTACACACTTGGAAGGCTGATCTCTCTTCAGAAGGTGGCTACCTCCTCCGGCGGGCCGCCGGAGGGGAAGCAAGACGCCTCGGGCTGCTCTACCTCATGATCTTGGCCTGGGCCCTGAGGGATTTGACGAAATTGTACTTTTCCTGCGCTGTGGGCGGCTCGGTTTCAAGCTGCTCTCGTATTTTTTCCTTGACATCCTCATACTTGGTCACCCGGCGCTCAAGCAGCTGAATGATATGGAACCCGCGCCGCGAACGCACGATTCCTGAGATCTGCCCGGGTTCCGAAAGCTGGTCCACCGCCTTGTCAAAATCCTCCCCGTACATTCCGGGCCTGTACCTGGGGATCACTCCACCCCGTTTCTTTGTGAAAGCATCGTCTGAATAAAGCTGCACCATTTCTTCAAAATCGGCTCCGTCCCTCAATTCCCGCAGGATACGTTCCGCCTTGGTGCGCGCTTTCGCTTCGTACTCGGGATTCGGCGCACGCTGACCGCGCGGGCGCGTTGAGACAAGAATATGGCGTAACACGTACGTCACTCCGCCCTTGCCGTAATCCCGTTCGAAACGCTGCCGGATCTTCTCTTCCGTTATCTTTCTGGTTTTAAGAATGCATTTCGTCTTCAGCAAATCCAAACGTACGAAGATCGCACGCTGCTTCTTGTATTGCTCCGGACTCCAGCCTTGCTCCTCCAGAGATTGCCTCCACTTGGCCACATCACCACGGAAAAAGGCTTCAACCTGCCTCTGGATCATCTCTTCCACCTTCCGGCGGACTTCCTCTTCGGTAACCTTGATTCCCAGCTCCGCGGCCTTTTTTTCCACCAGAATCCCGTCGATGTAATCCTGAAGGCGCGAAGTGCCCGTGATTTCCCAAAGATAGTTTTTGTATTCCTGGAGGGTTATCCGCCTGCCGTCGACGATCGCAAGCACGCCTTCGGGCAGCTCGGCCCGCCCGGCGCTGAGAAACGCTCCAGCCCAAAGCACCGTCGCTGCAAGTACGCACATGGTCCTTCCCTCCGGCTTAAAGCCCCTGCTCTCTGCGGTGCGTCGGGCCCGCGCAGGCGGATCAGGTGCTTTCTTCGACCGGCGTAAATCCGAAAAGCACCTGGGTGGCATCGTCACCGACGCGCCGCTTGGGGACTTTTATGATCCGCGTATACCCGCCGGGCCGGCTCCGGTAAGCAGGAGCTATCTCCTCGAACAACTTCTTAACAACTTCCTTGTCACCCAACCGGGCCGCCGCCAGGCGCCGCCTGTGCACGGTATCCTCTTTTGCAAGCGTTATAAGTTTTTCCGCGAAACTCCGGCAGAATTTGGCCTTTTCACGCGTGGTTATGATATATCCACGGCTGCCGAAGGATCGAAACAAACTGCAGGCCAAAGCGCGGCGAAGCGCTTTGCGGTGGCTTGCCGTTCGTCCCAGGTGAACCGTTGCTTTGCGGTGTCTCATGCTTCGACCTTCCCTGCCGCCTCAGGGACCTCCATTCCCAATGTAAGACCCCACTCCTCAACACGCCGCTTGATCTCGCTGAGTGTCGTCCGCCCAAGGTTCTCCACCTTAAGCAGCTCAGCTTCGCTCATGCGCACCAGATCGCCCACCGTGTTTATCTGCTTGGCCTCCAAGCAGTTGCGAGCGCGCTGCGAGAGTTTAAGCGCGGTGATGGGCTTGGAAAGTTTCTCAAGCAACTCGCGCTTTTCTTCGGAAGGTTCCTCAAGCTCGCCTTCGGGCTGAAGAGCTTCGATCCCTTCAGGCTGCCGCTCCGCCCCCAGGGTTCCGTACTGAACGAACGGATTCAGGTGCTTGCGGAGGATCTTCGCCGCCTCAACCAGCGCCATCTCCGGTGTCACGACTCCATTGGTCCATATTTCGAGGATGAGCCGGTCGTAATTGGTCTTTTGGCCCACTCGGGTTTCCTCAGTCGTGTACCGAACCCTTGCAACCGGAGAGAACGAGGCATCCATATAGATCACACCTATCTCCGGCTCCTTTCCCGCCGACAAATCCTCGGCCGTGACATAGCCTCGACCCCGTTTGCCCCACAGCGTGGCTGCAAAACGCACTTCATCGGTAAGCGTGGCTATCACCAAATCCGGGTTGAGGATCTCTGCGGTGGGAGGGCACTCGATATCTCCGGCCGTTATCTGGCCTTTTTTCTTCTTATCGATCCGCAGCTCCACTTCATTGCCTTCGTGGATCTTCAAACGGACCCTCTTAAGCCGCAGGATGATATCGGTCACATCTTCGTAAACGCCTGGGATTCCGGTGAATTCGTGCGGCACCCCTTCTATCTTCACCGCGTAAAGAGCAGCGCCTTCCAAGGAGGAAAGCAACACCCGCCGGAGGCTGTTTCCAATGGTAACCCCGAAGCCGCGCTCAAAGGGTTCCACGATGAACTTCCCGTATTCATCGGTTCTGGACTCTTCCTCAAGAACAACCGTGTTGGGAAGCTCGAAATCACGCCACCTGATCCGCATAGTCGACTCCTCTGCTTGTCGGCCCCGCTGCTTCGAGCAGCCTCGCTTTGCTACCGCGAGCAAAACTCAACAATGAGCTGCTCGTTTACCGGGATAGGCACTTCATCGCGAGTGGGCAGGTTGACCACCCGTGCCGTGAGTGCTTCCGAATCCACTTGGATCCAAGAAGGAGGGGAACTCGGAACGCTTTCCAAGGCCTCCTTCACCAGTTTCTTGCTCTTGTCGCGGTCCCTCACGCCGATGACATCGCCCACTTGCACTTGGTACGAAGGGATGTCAAGCTTCCGGCCGTTGACCGTGATATGCCCGTGCACCACGACCTGTCGCGCGTGGGCAGGCCCAAATGCAAATCCAGCCCTTGCTACCACGTTGTCCAAACGCCGCTCCAAGAGGATCAGCAGGTTCTCACCGGTGTTGCCGGGCAAGCGGTCCGCTTCTTCGAAATAGCGGCGGAATTGCCGCTCCAAGACGCCGTAGTGTCTCTTGACCTTCTGTTTCTCCCTCAGGCGCACGCCGTATTCTGTTGGACGCCGCCTACGTTTGAATTTCTGCTGCCCGGGCGGCACCGGGCGCTTTGCGATCGCGCATTTAGCGCTGTAGCAACGCGCGCCGCGAAGATAAAGCTGCTCTCCGGCACGCCGGCAGAGCTTACATTTTGGACCGGTGTATCTCGCCATAGCTGTCCTCGACTACGCCTGAAATCACACCCGCCTGCGCTTTCGGGGTCTACACCCGTTGTGAGGCAGTGGGGTGACGTCTTCAATAGCCTTGATCTCAAGCTGAGCCTGCTGAATAGCCCTTATGGCCGACTCACGTCCGGCCCCGGGCCCTTTAACCCTGATCTCAACCTCCCGCACGCCGAGCTTCTTAGCACGCTCGGCAACCCGCTCAGCAGCCCTTTGCGCTGCAAACGGTGTACTCTTCCGAGAGCCTTTGTAACCGACCGTGCCGGCCGAGCCCCAGCAGAGCGTATTACCGTCCCGGTCGGTCACCGTAATGATCGTATTGTTGAAGGTCGCCTTTATATGAATGATCGCCTTGCTGACACCTGTACGCTGCTTGCGCTTTTGTTTCGCCATAACCTCTTTTCCCGTCGTTCTCCAGGCTTAGAGGAAGCCTCCGGTTCTTCCTACTTGCGTCCCTTGACGCTCTTCTTTCCTGCGACCACCTTCCGGGGCCCCTTCCGCGTACGCGCGTTGGTGCGAGTTCTCTGCCCGCGGACCGGCAACCCACGCCGGTGCCGCAGCCCACGGTAGCAGCCGATTTCTTTAAGGCGGGCTATGTTTTGAGCGATTTCTCTGCGCAGGGCTCCTTCCACAACGTAATTACGCTCGATAACGGCCGCTATACGGCTCAATTCGTCCTCGGTGAGGTTTTTCGCCCTTGCGTCCGGATCCACTCCGGCCCGTTCCACGATCTCCTGGGCTCTTTTCGGCCCGATCCCGTAAATGTAGCGCAGGGCGTACAAAACCTTCTTGTCGCCCGGGATGTCCACTCCGACTACTCGGGGCATATCTCACACCTCCGCCTGCACCGCTGCTTCAGCCCTGGCGCTGCTTGTGGCGGGGATTGGTGCAAATCACCCGCACAACGCCCTTGCGCCTAATGATCTTGCAGTGCTCACAAATGCGCTTGACCGAGCTGCGTACTTTCATGCAGCCTCCCGCGTTAGACCCGGTACACGATACGGCCTTTGTTCAGGTCGTAGGGTGACATCTCCACCACAACCCGATCGCCTTTGAGAATCCGTATAAAGTGCATACGCATCTTGCCCGACACATGGGCCAAGACGCGATGCCCGTTATCAAGCTCCACCCAGAACTTCGCGTCCGGGAGTGCTTCCTTTACCACACCTTCAACCTGTATTGGCTCTTCCTTCGGCATGGCTTTCCGTCTGCTTAAATAGGCCAATATTACCTGAGGCCCCGGCTCTGTCAATCTCTTCTTCCCAGGGCGTCAGGATTTCAGGCCCCTCCTCCCTGATCGCCACCGTGTGCTCGTAATGCGCCGCCAGGCGGCGATCCGCCGTCACAATGGTCCAGTTGTCGGGTTGGTCCTCCACCTCGTAAGTGCCCTCTGTGAGCATCGGCTCGATGGCAAGGACCATACCGCTCTGAAGCTCAATATCATGCTTCAGCACTTCGTCGTCCACGTAATTCGGCACCTGCGGCGCCTCGTGCAACGTTGTTCCTATGCCGTGTCCGACGAAACGCCGCACAACGCCGAATCCGGCCTGTTCAGCCACTGTCTGGATCGCTCCGCCGATCGCCGACAGCCGATTTCCCGGCCGCGCGGCCTCAATGCCGCGGTACAGAGCCTGCCGGCACACGCGCAGAAGTCTCTCCGCCTCTGCGGAAATGGATCCGACGGCGAATGTCACGGCTGCATCCCCGCAGTACCCCTTGTAGCGCACTCCAAGGTCCACAGACACCACGTCACCTTCCCGCAGTATCCGGCCTTTCCGCGGTATTCCGTGTACCACCTCCTCATTGATCGAGATGCAGCTTGCAGCCGGAAAGCCGCGGTACCCTTTAAAAAGCGGCTCACCGCCGCGCCTTCGGATCGCAGCTTCGACCACTTTGTCCAGTTCCCGGGTGCTTACACCGGGGCGCATCACCTTAGCCACTTCCCCGAAGGTCTCAGCCACGATCCGGCCTGCTTCGCGCATGATGGCAAGCTCGCGGGCGGACCGCCGGTGGATCTGGCCGCTAGGCACTGCTCCCCCTTACAAAGCCGTCGTACTGCCGCACAAGCAGCTGCGACTCAACTTTGTCTACAACATCAAGGGCTACGCCCACAACTATCAGCATCGAAGTGCCGCCCAGGAGGCTTGCCACAACGTACTCCACCTGGAGGTTACCCCTGACGATCTCAGGCACCAGCGCGATAATCGCCAGGAACACCGCGCCTGCAAGCGTAATCCGGTTCATTATACGCTCCAGGTACTGCGCTGTATGCCGTCCGGGCCGGATCCCCGGAATAAAGCTGCCGTTTTCTTTGATGTTGTTGGCGATCTCAACCGGGTTGTACATAAGGGAGGTCCAGAAATAGGAGAAGAAGATAATGAGCAGCACGTAGAGCGTGTAGTACCAAAACGCTCCCGGGTTCAAGTAGCGGCTCAGCCAGTCCAGTCCCGTTACGTTGGCCAGAATTTTAGGCGGCAGGACCACGATCGCCTGGGCGAATATGATCGGCATAACACCGGCCGAGTTCACTCGG
>CAZGYL010000322.1:0-6173 GCA_964529985.1 uncultured Planctomycetia bacterium
TGGGAGCTTTCAAGAAACTTCTTCAACTCGGCGATCTGGCTCGGCCGCGCTGTGGGCAACTGCTGCTCTACATGAGGAAAAGGCTTTGAAGGGCGCGGGTAAACTTCGGGCTTAAAAAGTCCCGGCGGATTGAGTGAGGAATCGGTAAGAACCGTCTCAAGCGCCGCTTCCCTTCGCAAAAGGGCTGAGTGCGGATCCTCAACTCCCAGGCGCACAACGCTTCCGCGGCCTGAGACAAGACGAGCCTTGCCCGGGCAAAGGTAAGCACAAGTCGTTCCGGCCTCAAACTGCCTGCGCCAGTCACCGTAAAGGCGAAAGCCGTCGAAAGCCACTTTCTCAGGATAAATCGAAGGAGCATCCTCGCCTTCCTGCAGAACAAGCGCTGTATCCGCGGCAACCAGTCCGGGAAGTACGTATGCGCCGCGCAGGTCCTGCACTTTCGCTCCCCTCGGCGCCTTGACTTCCGGACCCGCCGCCGAAATCACACCTCCTTTGATAACAATCGTGGCGCCTTTTATCACCTTCCCGTCCTCGGTGACCAAGTTCACGCCGGTCAGCGCCAGCACAGGAGACTCTGAAAACGCGCTGCGGCCTCCCAGCAGGCATGTAAGAAATGCAAGAGCGAAAGCGCTGCGAAAACTCATTTCTTTTTTGTCTCCAGGTGCTCCTTCTTCCCCAAGAGCTCCTTGAGGTATTCATCCTTGGCCCTGTCGTAGACCACCTCGCCGTCGATCAGCACCTTGTCGACCCAAGTGCGCGGATCAAGCGGATCGCCGGTAAGAAGCTGCAAGTTGGCCCGGAACCCCTTACGAATCTGACCGACCTGCCTGCCCATTCCTATGATCTCAGCAGGTGTTACAGTAAAGGCACGGATCGCTTCAGCCTTCGAGAGACCGTACTTGACAGCCTCTGCGGCAACCTGCCACGGATAGCGGGCGTCATAGGAAACCCAGTCGATCTGGAAAGCGAACCGCACGCCCGCCTTCCTGAAGATGACCGGCAGCACTCGGCGTTTTGCTTTTCCTGTCAGAGGATCTTCCTCCATAAAGACGATGTCCGGAGGGAGGATCACAGGCAGCTTGGCGCGGCCGATCACGCTTGCAGCCCGGTAAGTCCTGCGGCCCAAGACAAGAACGGCCCGGAACTTATACTCCTTAATAAGCTCAAGCGCCCTGATTACATCGCTTGCAAGCGGACAATATACAAAAGCGAGGAGTTTCCCCTCCAAAAGATCCTTAAGCGGTTTCATCTCAAAAGGAATCTCGTCTTTGAAAAGCTTACCGGACTGCTTTGCCTCTTTCTTGCGTTCTTCGTATCGCTTAAGAAACCTTCTTACCGAATCGAGCCGCTCGCGGAGCCTTTGCATGTGTCCCATGCGGGTAAGTCCGCCTGCAGGGCTCAACGAAATCTTCAGGCCGTATGGGGTTCGAATCAGCATGCTGTCGACCGTTTTGCCGACCGGTTTTACGATCGTGCCCATTCCTCCGAAACGCGTTCTGTTCCCGGGCAGCACTAAAATGGTGGTTATACCGTTTCTGAGCGCATGCTTGAAAAAGCGCCTGAAAGGATCGATCGCATCATAAGTGCATAGAAACGGAGTATCAGGCATTGATTCATTCTCGCGCTCAAGCCCGTCCGAAGTATGAGCAAGCACGTAACCCGGCATAACGACCTTGTCCCTTGCGTCGATCACATCGGCGTTCCAAGGGATCTTCACCCGGTCGGCGGGCCCGACCTCGGTTATGATCCCGTCCTGAATGAGAATGGTGGCGTTCGGGATCTCCGGGCCAGCACCTGTGATAACAAGCTTGCTCTTGAGGGCGACCAGACGCCTGACCGAAGCGCCTTGTGCAGCCCCGGCGCCGAGCAGGAGCAAAACAAGCAGCATTCGACTGCGTCCCGCCATTACTTTCCTCCTTCCGGCGGATATACAACCCGCCCATCACATACAACCTTCAGAATGCTGGTGGCGGCAGACAAAGGAGGGCCGTTGAGCAAAACCAAATCGGCCCGCTTACCCGGTGCAATGCTGCCCCATTCACCTGCAGCCCCGACGGCCTCTGCAGCGCCCAAAGTAAGCGCCCTGAGAGCCTGCTTCTCGCTGAGCCCGTAACGAACAGCCGTTGCAGCAACAAGCCGCAGGTCTATGTCCAAACCGAAAGATCCGAAAGCCAGCGGAACTCCGCGTCCTGCAAGCTCTGAAGCGCAGTCGAGCCTCCGCTTGCCGCCGGGCGGCAGGTTGAGAAGCATTCCGGCGGCATTGGGATCGAGAACCACAGAGATCTTCTGTGCGGCCAATCGATCCGCCGCCTTGTAAGCTTCCCAGCCGTTTTCAAGCACCAATCGAAACTCGTAACGCTTCTTCTCACGCAGCGCCGCGCGGATATCAATGATGCTTCCGGCGTAAACGCGAAGCGGAAGCTTTCCCTGAACCGCGTCGCGAAGCACCGCTTCTCTCGGCGAAAGTTTCTTCTTGTCCGCAGCTTCCTTGCCGTAGCGAAGAGCGCGGCGGAAGAGTTCAATTACAGCCATTCGCGTTGTAGGCCGGCGGAAAAACATATCCCGGGGAGGTCCCCATCCGTAACCTCGGTTGCCCAGGGTGGGTTTGCTGCCCAGTGCGGCTTTAAGAGAGGCGGCTCTGTTGACAATACAAGCCTTCCGTGTTTTGCCGCATGTACGCACAAGGGCGCAAAGCCCGCCCACGACATTCCGCTCTCCCGGCTCTATATGCGCCAGAGTCACTCCGCGCCACAAAGCGCTTGTGACCTCTTTTCGACTCGGATCAAACACGTCGGCGGCTTTCACACACGGCGTGATTTCGCTTGACTCCTCGTTGATAGGAGGCGGAAGACCGATTCTACTTGAAGCATCGATAATGCCCGGCATTACAACCGGCGCTGAAATAACCGGAACTCCTGCAGGCGGTTTGAAAGGTTCCGAAGCGATCTCCTTTATGCGTCCTTTTTCTACCACGAGAACAGCGTTCTTAACTACGGGACCTGAAATCGTGTAGAGTTGCTGCGCGCGGACTATCAAGTCGGCCGCCTGAGCCTGCAGGCCCGCAAAGAGTGCAAACGCAGAGAACAACACTGAAAGCGCTGATATCTTCACCGCTTCGGTCCTCCTTCCGTGCGGTACAATACCCGCCCGCCTGCAACCAGGCATGCAAGAGGCGAGCTGAGGTTGAGCACGTCGCCTCTGAAGACAGCTATAACGGGCCTTACACCGACTTTCAAAGCGCAGGAAGGCAGCCCGGAGGCCCGCGCCGCATTGATTGTGAGAGCCCGAAGCGCCGCTTCCCGCGGCATGCCGTAAGCCACCGCAAGCGAGGCCATGAAACGGTTGTTTATATGCCACTGGTCTTCGGCAAAAGAACCGAAGGCAAAAGAGACGCCGGAGCGGGCCGCCTGCGCGATCCGCTTCAGTTTGGCGACCTCAACGGTAAAGGGTGGTACGACGATCGTCTCCTTCGGTGCTGAAAACTGCGGGAGAAGATCAGGGCACAGGCAGCCTACAAGAACGGGAGCGGCGCCTTGGGAAGCTGCGAAGTTGAGTGCAAGCTCGGTCTCCCCCGGGGTGGAAGCGAAGATGCGAAGCAGCTTTGCACCTTTCAAAGCCTCACGCGCTTTCCGCTCCAGAAGCTCTGCAACTCCAAGCGGCGAGGTGGGAGGGCGATCATCCTTAAGGGCCGCCTGAGTTACAGAAAGAGCCGGAACGCCTTCGTCCACTCTGCGCCGAATCAGATCCACCACAGCACCCCAGCCTCCGACCACAGAGCGGTCGCCCGGCGAGACATAAAGCGCTGCGTAACCTTCCTCGTAGAGAGCGCGCCCTGAGAGAACAACCCCCTCCAGAGCATCCGCAACATGAAAGTCAGGGTAGATCGACCGCAGGGATTCGTTCCTGTCCTCTTCTTTCCGCACCCCGAGGTAGCTGTGGGCATCAAGGAAGGCCGGCATTGCAAATCCGCCGCTCACCACGATGCGTTCTACGTCTTTTGAAACGCTGAGCGGCTTTCCTACATGGATAATCCGGCCGTTCTCAAGCAGTATGCCGCCGGGACGGAATTGGTCGCCTGTTCCCGTCCAAACGCAGCCCGCCTCTATGTAAAGAAGTTTTTTCGGCTTCTTTTCGGCCGGCGCCGCTTCAAGGCCGCTCCGCCCTACAAAGAGAAACACAATCAGACCTAAGAGTGCACCCGCGTACAAAAAGGCCGGTGCTCGGGCTTCTTTTCCGCAGATCGATTGACGCTTCATGGCCGCGATCCTTTCTCCCCCATCTTTGCGCTCCCTGCGCTCCGATTTCCGCTTTTACCCTCAGCCGAATACACTATCTTTCCCGCTGCAACACTGAGCAACACCTTGCTTCCGGTTGCAAGAGGATCGCCGTCGAATACAACTACGTGAGCCTCTTTCCCCTGCTGGAGGCTTCCCAGGCGGCTGTCGACTCCGAGGAGTTCCGCGTTGGTAAGCGTCAGCGCGCGAAGCGCATAGTCAGGATCCAATCCGCTTGCGATCTGCTCCGCCACGTAATGCCGCAGCAGGTGTGAGCCGGTACTCGGAGCAGGACCGGTTCCAAAGCCGAATTGAACGTCGGCCTGAAAAAGCCGCCGCGCTTGGTCCCTGACGATTCTGAGCCCCGGCCTTAAGGAAGGCGCCGCCTGAGGTGGGATCAAGACCACACCCACACCGGCACGCGCAAGTTCCGCAGCCACAAGGTGTGCTTCAAATGCTCCGAGAAGAACAAGCCGCAGGGAGAATTCGCTGGCAAGCTTCAGGCCCAGGTTTATCTCCTCAAGGCTCTCAGCCCACAAGTAAAGCGGCCGCTTGCCCTCGATGACCGGAAGCAGAGCTTCTGAAAACGGATCAGGGCTGGGAGGCTGCGGTTTCGGGGGGGGCGGTTTCCTGGGCGGTACCTTACCTTGCTTCTTGGCAAGTTCCGCTTCCTGCTTCAGCTTTGCGATTTGTCTTTCCCACGCGCCGAGATCCTGCTCGTACCAGGTCTTGCGCAGGCGGTAGAGTTTGGCACGGTGCAGCGCACTGCGCAAAGTTCGATAACCCCGCAGCAGATCGAACGCGCTTGTGGCCCCTAAGCCGCCCTCCCGAACGCGAATGAGAAGTCCGAAGAAAGAAATCGTTTGAGCCGGGCGGCCGGTGCGGCGGGGCCTTCTTCTAAAAGAAGTTGCTTGGGGCCAAAGGCAGGCTTCCAAGGTGTCAGCCTGCTTGAGTGCAAGCTCAGAGGTGCTCATGCCGCCTGTAAGCCTGACCACGCCTCCCCGGCCCGGGAGAACGGACCTCGGCCCGGGACTCAGGCCGCAAGCCGTAACTCCAGACTGAACCGCGGTACGCCAAGCCGGCCGGAAGAAATCGAGAGCATCCAGGATGCTTCTTGAAGGATCGTCCCCGCTGAGGCTCTTAATCTCGGCCGGGTCGGCGAGAACTCCGCCCGCCGCATCTATGAAGCCCGGGACGGCTGTACCTTCGGGGAACCTGAGAACTTTTGCACCGGGGGGAGGTTCAAGAAAAGGCCCCCCGACCTTCTCGATCGTATCTCCCCGAATGAGAATCGTGCCGTTTTCGATCCTGCGGCCTTTTGCGGTAAACAAAGTGCCCGCTTGAATGAAGAGGAGCGGCGGCGGTTTTTTCCTTCGGCCTCTCGGAGGGCCGGAGCGAACTGCTCCGGCCGACTGCGCCCAGTCCGGCATCAGGAGGGAAACGGTCAAGCAAAACAGCAGGCTTGCAGATCGGCGAACATGCATCGGATCAGAAAGAATAGTCGGGCTGACTGCTCCAGGGTTCTTTACAGCTCTCTTCACAGGATCAACTCCCCTCCCGGCACCTTCACCCGCCGGAGGGCGCATGTAGCGGGCAGCGGCTGAAGGTCAAAGGCCTTTCATTCCAGACCCGCCCGAAATACGAAGCAACCGCGATCGGGACCGGGTGCTCCCGGCTGTACCTTCTATTAGCCGGCTTTGCAGAAAAACTGTCAAGGCACCGCCCGCCCCGCCCCGGGGCCCGGGCCTAATTGCTTGCAGTGTGCCGGGTTGGGGCAAACCAAATGCGCGGAGGCCGCAAAATCGATCTCCCGGCCTCGCTGCCGTACCGGGCCGGGAAACCCGGAAAAAATTTATACCTGAAGGCACGCCTTGCGCCGCCCGCTCCTTGCCGGATCCG
>CAZGYL010000323.1:0-6152 GCA_964529985.1 uncultured Planctomycetia bacterium
CCTCAGCGCGGGATCGGGCGCGGGTGGGCGTCCTGCGGGGGCACGCACTTATGCTTGCCGGGCGGTTGAGCGAAGCGGGTGCTGTGCTTGAAGAGGTACAAAAGTTGCTCGGCCCGCTGTGCAGCGAAGACGGAGGAGTTGTTGTCGAGTTTGCCAGGTGTGAGTTTTTCCTCGGCGACACCCACCGGCTGGCGGGCCGTTTCGGGATCGCCCTGGAGTCTTATCGCAGAGCGAAACGGATTCTGGGCCGGTGCGCTTCAGCCCATTTCACTAAGCGCTACTGGTTGCGCATCGGAGCCGTGCATTTCGCTCTCGAGGAGTTCGACAGAGCGCTTGAGGCCTACCTTCACCCGGAATGTATCGCTGCTGTGGAAAGGATCGGAAACCGCCGCGATTTTGTGTGGTGCTACCTTGGAGCTGCCAAAGCGCTCACCGCCTGCGGGCGTTTGGAGGAAGCTGCAGGTTACCTCGCGCGGGCTCGTGAGGCGGCCGGAAGCCCCTGCAGCAAGTTTCTGCTGGGGCACCTATTTTTGGCCAAGGGGGCTTTGCTCCAGGCCCAAGGTGTGCCGGACGGCGCCGACCAAGCTTTCCGCGAAGCAGAGGGAGCCTTCAGGCAGGTCGGCCGTGGAGGAAACGTCTCCGGCATTGTGGACGCTCTTGTAAGTCAAGGGCTGCTTGCCCTGCAGCGCGGAGAGAAGACTAAAGCAGTAAAGATCGCTGCCTGCTGCGCGCGTGAAGCCGCGCTTTCGGAGCATGCAACGGTTCAAGCACAGGAGCTTCTTTTGAAAAGCGCGTTGCTGGCCGACGGGGACCTCGAAGCAGAGGGGCTGTTCAAAGAAGTTTTAGCCAGAGTGGAGTGTGTTCTCAGCCCCACAGTGCTTTTCAAAGTCCTTGCCAACTTATACCACCATGCCCGGAAATTCACGGACTACGACCTTGACCTGGCTCTGGAGTCGAAGTTAAGCAGGCTCCGAGATGCAATGAGTCACGATGTGTACCGCCGGCTGGCGGCTGCGTACATAGACAGGCGCTTTGCTTCGCTTATACTTGAGAGGCTCACAGGGGGCACGCCGTAACGTTCGGAGGCGGCACGTCGCAAGGGTTTCAACGCTCCGGCCTGAGGAAGGCCCGGGGGACCGGGAGCTTGACGACGGGCCGCCTGAGGTTTACTCTTTTGAGGCGGTGCCTGTATCTCCAGGCGGACAGGTCGGGGCGTAGCGTAGCTTGGTTAGCGCGCCAGAATGGGGTTCTGGAGGTCCCGGGTTCGAATCCCGGCGCCCCGACCATTTTGATCTTACCGGCTGAGCAGCCCGGGTAATTCAACTCAAGCGTAGCCAACAAGGCGGGTCGGGGAATGTAAAAGGCGTACGCCGCTTGCGTTTGGAGCATTCACCTTGTACGCCATACGAACTTTCCGTAGATCATGAGATAGCGGCCGTCTGAAAGGACACACACCCCCGGGTCGTTCCCCTCCACTCGGATCCCCTTCTCCGGAACAAAAACATTGCCGTCGGTGGAGAAAAAGGATTCTCTCCCGGTATAGAAACGAATTCCTCTCTCCGTGGCCACAGCGCTGCCGAGGAGCTTCGCGTGCCGGGTGAGGACATCGGGCTTTCTTTCAAATTTCAACCCATCCTTGGAAACCGCATGGTAATTTGATCCGAATCTGTCCTTTCCCGGTGAATAGTAATGCCAAAGTGATTTGAAAAACACAACTGCAGGATCCAACACCCCTCCCCGCGCATGAAACCGCACTCCGGGCTCAAGTTTGTAATGAACGGCATCCTCGGAAACCGCGGACATACACCTGGGCCCTTTGCCGTCCAACAGGTCGCATGTGAAATAGAGCCGAAGCCTTCCGTCTGCCAACCTCACGACAGCGGGATCGCACGGCCTGACATGACGCTTGGGGAGTCCCTTGATTCGAATAGGCCTGGGGTTTGTCCAAGTCTTTGCTCCGTCCTCGGAGATTCTCACCGCTATTCGATCGAAATACCTTCTCGGCCTCATGGGAAACCATTGGAAAAGGGCTATGATTCTTCCTTTTTTATCTTGAACCACCGTAGGTACATGGGCTCTTTTGAGAAAAGGCTTCGGGCGGCTTTCGAAATTCAGCCCGTCTTTTGAGAAGGCCAGCATCAGATCATTTTGCCAAGGCGCAAACCCCGGGGCGAAGCCCGGCCGCTTGCGGGGTCCTCTGGGAAGTTCCGGCCCTTTGATCTGGGCGGAAGCGGAGAGACAGAGAATGCAAACGCCCAGTAGAGAGCGAAAGGAAGTCATGGGTTTACCTCCCTTCCCGCGGTATTCCGGAAAAAGGATTCACGCCGGCTCCGACTCTTTTCAGCGTATCAGGAAATCCCCCACTCGGAAAGGAATCTTTCCGCCCCGCGGGTTGTTCTCAACCGCCTGCTCAAAAACAAAACGCCGCTTGAGCAAGCGGCGTTTCAACGCCCGGTGGGCGGTCCAGCCTGCCGGGACCCTTTTACTCCCCCTCGAGCCTGGGACGGAGAAGCCTCAGCTTTCCGTCTCCCACGGTAAGCCGGTACTCCTGCTTTTCTCCTTCTCGGAAGGCGGTGCAAGCAGAGCCTCGATCACAGGGTCGCGGGCCCGCTTTTCGATGGTTTCCCGGGCTTCCCGCTTGGCTGCAAGGGCCTCTTGAGGTTTCACATGCTTCCGCTTGGATTTTTTCTTGTTTTTCTTGGCCTTGGCCATGGTGTGCAGCTCCTTTGGGAACAGCTGTCCCTTCAGGGGTCTGAAAAGACGGAATGCAGTGAAAACCGCCTATCATTTTAACTGAGAACCGGGTCATAATTCAAGTCCCCCGCTCTCGGTTGCGCCGGTACCCCTCGACGGCTAACATTGTGGGCTTTGAGGTGAACGCCGTGCCGCTGATCGAGATTCTCGCTCTGGCTTTAGCGTTGGCACTGGACGCATTCGCTGTTGCTGTGGCTGTAGGCGCTGTTGTAGGTCGGCTGGGGTTCCGCCACTACTTCCGCTTGGCATGGCACTTCGGTCTTTTTCAGGCACTCATGCCGATTCTGGGCTGGGCGGCGGGAAGCCGAATCGCAAGCTTCACGGCAGCTTGGGATCACTGGCTTGCTTTCGGGCTTTTGAGTTTTCTGGGGATCAAGATGCTCCTGGGCGCCGGGCAAAGCGGACTTGAGTCTTCAGAGCGGCCTGATCCCACACGCGGCGTGACCCTGTTGCTTCTTTCGGTGGCTACAAGCCTGGACGCCCTGGCAGTAGGTTTCAGCCTCGCAGTGCTGGGAGCGGCCATTGCACGACCCGCCGTAATAATAGGAATTGTTGCTTGCTTAATGACGGTGTTGGGGCTGTGGCTCGGGCGCCTGATCGGCACACTCTGTGCAGCGTGGGCTCAACGCGCCGGTGGGTTGATTCTTATTCTGATCGGGGTGAAGATCTTTGTTGAGCACCTGGCATATTGAGCGAGCTCTTACCCGCATATTGAGATGTGAATAGGAATCTTCCGGCGTTCTTTCAAAAAACATGCACCGCCGTTGTCCTCTCTTGCACCGATTTTCACGGCTGGCTAAGATAAGCCCGAGAAAACAAAAAGTACGCAAAGTTGAAAAAGTCTCCTTCAGTATCTTTTGAGCTTCCCCGGAACGTGCACAAGGAGGCACTTTAATGCGGCGCCCTCAAAAGCATGAATCCTTTCGTAACCGACTCCTCGGAGCGATATCGACCGCAGGCTTGCTGCTTGCGGTACTTTGCTGCAGCTGCAGCACGCGGGAAATTCGGGAACCGCGGGCTTATGCCGCCTCAAACGCCGTTACTGTAAGGGAAGGCACTATCACCATTCCGACCTACCCTTGGGGCCCTGGAGATCTGAATCCGCACTTCCCGTGGACGTATGGGAAGCCGATCTATCCCTATCCCCTTCAGGATGAACTTTCACGCCGTAAGGTTCCCAGGACGTACCGGACCATGATTCTTGAAAACGATTTCTTGCGGGTCACGGTGTTGCCCGAACTCGGCGGTCATGTTCATTCGGTTTACGACAAAGCCGCGGGCCGGGAGATGTTTTATGTAAACCATGTGATCAAACCCGGCCTGATCGGCCTCAGAGGTGCGTGGATATCAGGAGGGATCGAATTCAACACAGGCCCTCAACGTCACACCGTGACTGCGGTCTCCCCCGTCTCATGCAGATTCGTGGAATTCGAGGACGGCAGTAAAGGCATTGCGATCGGGACGACCGAACGAGTATTTCGAACCCGCTGGGTTGTGGTTTTGCGCCTCAGGCCGGGCCGTAGATTTCTCAAGGAACGGATCAGAATCGCAAATGTTACTCCATACCTCCAGCCGTATTACTTTTGGAACTGCACGGCTGTCCCCGATACGGACGGAATGCGCTTCCTTTACCCCATGAAAATCGGAACGGACCATGCAGGCACCACCTTTTACAACTGGCCCGTTGATCACGGCGTGGACCTGAGTTGGTCAAAAAACTACAGGAAACCGACCGGTATTTTCGCCTACGAGTGCAATCAAGATTTCTTCGGATCGTATGACTTTTCAGAAGACTACGGAATCGTCGCTTATGCGGATCATCACCAAGCTCCGGGGAAAAAAGCATGGACTTGGGGCAGAGGCGAAGATGGAATCCGCGCGATGGCCACCCTCACCGATGATGGATCATGCTACAACGAAGTGCAGACCGGCCCCTTGCGGACCCAAGCTGATTACGGCATTCTGGAACCGCACCATGTGCTTTGCTGGAACGAGTGGTGGTACCCGGTGCACAGCCTGCAGGGCTACGTTTTCGCAAACCGTGACGTCGCTTTCAATGTTATTGAAAGGGGCTCGGGGGCTTTTGAAATCCGGGTGATCGGAACGGGAACCTGGAGTAATTGCATTCTCACCGTAAGCAAAGGCCGGAGGAAGGCCGAAAGGACGATTGAGGTATCGCCGAGAAGTCCGACGGTCCTCCGGTTCGGGCAGCAGGAACCCGGAGGCGGTCCGCCTTACACGATCGAGCTTAAAAGCCCTGAAGGTGTCCTCGCTTCGTTCACCTATCCTCTTGAGCTCAAAACGCCTCGGATCCCCGGCGGAACCAAAGAGGAGGAAGAGGAACCCCGCACGGCGAGCAGGTGGTGGGTCAACGGCGTGAAAGCAGACAAACAGGCCAAGGTTCCTGAGGCAAGGCGTTGCTTTCTTGAGGCTCTTGCCGCCGACCCGGATTGGTACCCGGCGCACCTCTCGCTCGCCGTTTTGGATCTTGAAAGCGGCCTGGCGGAAGCTGCAATCCCCCACCTTAAGGCCGTACTCGCTGTAGATCCTGACAACGGTCCGGCCCATTTCTGGCTTGCACAGGCCGCTCTTGAGCTCGGCGATACCGACAAGGTCCTCACGCACGCATTTCAGGCCGTGCGCTACAAGGCGACATGTGCTTTGGGTTGGGCGCTTGCCGGTGAAGCGGCGCTCCGGCTGCACCAGTGGTCCAAGGCTGTAGACAGGCTCGCGCGCGCTGCCTATGAAGATCTTCAGGACACGGCCGTCTGGAACCTCTACGCATTTGCACTTGCCAAAGCGGGCGACGCCAGACGCGCGCGGTGGGCTTCGCTTCGGGCTCTGGCTGAAGATCCGCTTGATCCTGTTGCAACTTTAGTCCTTGCCGATCCCGCATGGATAACAAGCGATGGCAGGAGCGTCCCCGGTAAGAAGCCTCCTGAACGCTTCTTGGCGGAGTCTCAGACGGTGCTTGAAATCGCAGCATTGTGCGCGAGCCTTAATATGCAGGCTGCAGGGCTCAGCCTCCTTAAATGGACCTCGTTGGCTCCCGGAGCAAAAGCTACTCCCATTACCTACCTCTATGCGGCTGTGTTCGCTTCACGACTCGGCCTTCGCTCTGAAAGCTCCGGCTACCTGAGCCGAGCCAAAAAGCTCTCGCCCGACTACGTCTTCCCCCACAGACTTGAAACCCTCCGGATACTGGAAGAAGTCGAGCGCCTCGATCCCGACGACTGGAGGCCGCATTACTACGCAGGCTGCCTGCTGCTGCGCTACTACCGCAAAGAAGAAGCAGTAAAGGAATGGCGGAAAGCTCTTGAGCTCGGGGGCTCTTACAGCGTTCTTTACCGCAACTTGGGACTGGTCAAGTGGAAGCTTGAGGGCGATCCCGGGGGTGC
>CAZGYL010000324.1:0-6135 GCA_964529985.1 uncultured Planctomycetia bacterium
GAAGCCCGTTGGTCATTCCGAATGCTATTACTTCCTTCTCCGTACCGCTTGCAGCATCTACATGCACATCGCCTTTCGAAAGCTCAATAAAAATATCCTGAGTCTCCCCGGAGCTGCGGTTGAAATCCACGACGAAAAAGATCCGCAGCGGATTCTCGTCCGTCCCGTTCACCTCGACTGCACCCGGAACCGCCGCCGTTATTTCCTCCGCCAGATCATGAGTGATTCCATATTCCACTTGCTTTCCGATCTTAAGACCGTTGGGTTCCGACCACACGCTTGCAAGCCCAAGCGGGCCTGTTACTATCTCATACCTGGCGGCACCGTCGAGCGTCGCCCACCTCGCGTTGTAGTTCGGATCGTCCGTTCCCGTGGAATACGTATCCCAATCCTCCTCAAGCCTGGTGATCGGTACGGCGGCGGCAGCCTACGGAAGACAAACTCCGGCAAACAAAATTCCAGCAAGTAAAAAGATAAGCTTTCTCATGCCCTACTCCTTTCGCTGCGAAATACTGAACACCTCAGTTCCTACCTTTTCTTCATTTTATTCGGCCTCGGGGAGGGGTCAATAGGTTCAGCCCCGCAGGAAAGAAGGAAGCTCTTGTTCCGCCGTCCTTTCCGGAGAAAATCGAACGAAGCGCGCTATCACAAAGGGATAGTGTACTATGGCTTGCCGGGGCGAATTGTGGGAAGGGGAAAGCGGTTTCTGGACGAGGCGATACCCTTACTCCGGCAGCCGGGCATCCGCCGGGTCGAGAAAAAGAAACCCCGGTACACCCTTTATTGAAAGGGCCGAATCCTCAAGCACACCGACGGCGGCTCTGCCGAGCTCCAAGGACCAAATCCCCGACCCTTCGGGACCTACCTCGATCGCCTGCCGCACGGTATCCCGGGAAAGCGTGGTCTCCCAGGCTCCCACCTCCTTCCGGTGGGCATTGAAAACCCGCAGCTTGACGGTTTCTGATCCACTGCCCGAGACTTGGAGACTGAAACGCCTTTTTCCCTGCGGTACCAAGAAGTAAAGCCTCTGAGCTCCGTAAACGGTTCTCACCCCCCGGCCCCAATCGGCGACACAAAGGGGCACGTTCGAGCTTTCAACTGCAAACGCGCACCCTCCGGCCGAAAGCGCAAGAGCGAGAACTTCTCCGCTCTGAGCTTCGAAGCATAGTTCCCCGCTCTTACCGAAGGGTATCGTCCCCGACTCGATCACCCTGCCGCCTGAGGTCCTGAACTCGTAACCCAAGGGGCTCTGATATTTTCCAACCGGAATGTTCCGCAGCCTCACAACGACTTCCGCATGAGCCTGGGGACGAAGGAAAAACAATGTCGGGCCCCTGAAGCACACGCGCTTGTATTTGCGAGTAACTCTGCGATCACTGAATATACCTTTGGGCGGAAACTTCTTCACTCTACCGAAGATCTCGTTGAAATAAGCTTCGGGAGTAACCCGGTCGCCGAAGGCTTCCTTGAACCTACCCTTCCGGATCCTCTCGTTCGCCCAAGCGAACCAGTGGAAGTACCTGCGGTGGGTTCCGCGGTACGTGGGTCCTTCATAAAAAACCCAGTAACCGTCGCAGATTCCCGCGATCATAAGAGCATTCCGCCCGCAGAATTCAGGATCTGCACCGCGCACCGCGGGATCGATCCCGCCGAGATAGAGGTGATTGATCCCCGCCTTGCGCGGGATCTCACGGCGTTCAAGGAGGCGCTTTTGATTTCTGAGCAAAGCCTCTTTCTGGAGGGCGAAGCGGGAGGGCCTTCCGTACGAAACAGCATCGGCAAGCAGGAGAGGCGCTCGGGAGGTGGCCCACTGGGAATATACGGCCTCTCGAATGAAAGGAGTTCCGGGCGCGGGATACACGCAAAAGAGAAAAGAGGGATTGTATTTGTCTACGGCTTCGCGCAGCTTGCGGCACCGCTTGCGCCAGAGCGCGATCTGAAATGAGGCAAAAGCTTTCTCAAGCCCACGCCCCTTGAGGTATGAGCTCCTCTCAACAGGAGCGATCCGGGGAATGTTTATGCCGCGGTCTTCGGCGAACGCTTCTAACACGGCCTTATCATACGAAAGGCTGTAGCAATTCCCCTGCCTGCCCGGCGCGTAGTTCTCAAAATCAAGGAAAACCCCGATCAGACTGGGATACGACATGCTCAGACGGGCAAAGGCCTCAATGTACTTATGCAAATGGCGCCAAAGCTGATCGGAGTTAGGGCTCCAAAGCGGCTGCTCAACGCCGTTCGCCCAAACAAGCCTCTTGCCCTCCGCTTCTTTTGTTGCAGGAGCTGCAAGGCTTCCCCGCATCCAGGGCATATATTTGAGTCCGTAACGCGAGCACCATGCAGCAACCTTCCGGACCTCCTCAAGCCTCTCGTATCCGCGGCGGGGAGAGAACACGTTGAATCCGGCCTGCGCGGCTTCCTTTACCATCCACTCCTTTGTGACCCAATCCTCTTCAGGCTGCATGACCTTATCGACAAGAATCCGCAGTTTCTCGGGTACAGGGCCGCAAAAAGCCGAAAAGCATCCGATAAACACAAGAGCAAGAACAAGAAACACTCGATTCCTCCCTCTTGCAGCAACTTCCCGGATCGCATCATGCCGTCTCATAGAATCCTCCTTTCACCGGTTGCGGCGCATTCTTTATGCAACCAAGCCTCCGGCCCGCCTCCAGTGTAACGGCGGGAGGCACGCCACCGACAGCCGGCTCTTGTACAATTTATGTAAAGAAGGCACGATAAGTCTTCCCGGAGAAAAGTTCGTACCGCATGAGAAGCAACAGAGCCGGAGGCCGCGGGAAAATCACAGGTAATGAAGCCTCAAGCAAACTCAAATAAAGAAGGACCCGACAGCGCCCGTGTAGCCCGCCTTTTCAGACGTCTGGGGTTGGTCTACCTCGTTCTGCTTTGCCTTTCACTTCTCATGCCTCTGGACCTTGGGGCCGACATTGAGCTTGTGCGCACAAGATTGGGCAGGCTTTTTTCAATATGGCCTGCCACCGGCATATTCGATACGTTCCTTCTTGCCGACTTCATCCAGAACATCGTTCTTTTTATCCCCCTCGGCTTTCTCTTAAGACTCGGTGGATTTTCTACGGCCGCCTCTTGCGCCATCGGATTCGCTGTGAGCTTCGTCGTGGAAAGCACCCAACTTTTCATGGCGACCCGCGTAAGCTCCGGCTATGATTTCCTCACAAACGGAACAGGTGCTCTGGCAGGCGCACTTCTTGTGGGGCCTTGCCTGGAGCCCCTCCGCAAGCTGGGGGCCAAGCTACTCAGCTTCAAGCCGCAAGGCGGTTCGGGCGCGGTTCTTACTTGGCTTTACGCGGTGCTTACCTTCTTTATCCTTCTTGTTCCCGTTGTCCCGCCGCGATTCGAATCGTGGAACCCCCGGCTTCACTTCTACCTGGGAGGGATTCCGGCCGACCGCAGTTTTTGGCGCGGCACGATACATGAAATCCAAGTTGAGGCTTTCGGCAGGAGCGGAAAAGGGTCTTCAGTTGTGACTTTCAACTTCCACGATCCACTCCTTCGCAAACGCTTGGCTGAGGAGTTGTCCCTTCCGAACGGCGTTTCACTTACACCCGATGGAATCAAATTCGAAGGAGGCATGCTGCAGGCACCACGATTCATCAGCGAGAGTTTTTTCCGGCTCGCCGGATTCCCGGGATCCCTGTGTTTCCGGTTGAAAGTTACGCCGGCCTTGATCTCGGGCGGCCAAGAAGGAATGGTGGCGGCGTGGGGAAAACACATTCGGCGTTACGACTTCTGCATACGCCAGGAATGCAGGGATCTTTACTTCTTTGCTCGAAGCAGCATTTCCGGTGCCTCCTGGGACCAGCCTAGAGCGTACTTCAATAAGTGCGTTGAGCGCGAGGGTTTGCAGACTTGGGAGTTCCACGTGGGCCCGAGTTGGGTGAGACTGCGTGTTGACGGCCGCTCTTGCGGGAGCACTTTCTACTTGGAGCATTACTCGAATCCGGCCGGCCTTCTTCTGGCCTCACCCTTTCTTGCCGAACCGGTGAGTCTTGCAGCTTTTGTGCTCTTTCCACTCGGCCTGCTGATCCAGCTCCTGCCGGGGAAGACTCGAATCAAAACACTGCGTTTTTTCGCCTGCCTTGCAAGCTTTGTGCTGATTTTCTCTGCAGGCTCTTTTCTTCTGGGATTCAGACCTGACAGAGATTTCTTGGCGGGCGCAGTACTGGGTTTTGTTTTGGGCCGCTTTGTCGGCTCGGTGTGGCCCTTCCATATGGCGGAATGAAGTGCCCGGAGCATCAGCCAAGAGAGCCTATAACGCAGTGAATGTTTCCGCCTGCAAGGTAAAAGCAATCCCGTATGACGCGCACGTCTCCGAAAAGGGACCGGTAGATCTTGTAATTCTGGAGATTCGGGCCTTCCAAAGCGTAATCCTCAGGAGCCGGTGGTTTGAGCACCTCGACAACCTCGCGTCCCCCGCTCATGCGCGTGCGCACGCGCGCTGAGCCCGGCTTGGGGAATATGGGCATTATAAGGCGATCTTCACCCACAAGTACGTTCGTGTAGGACTGCGTGCGTCTAACCCGTCTCCAGTCGGTAGGCAAATCAATGATCCTGTAACCCATGGATCGAAAAGTGCCGCGTACGGCTTCAAGCTCGGCGTGAGCTTCTTGAAGACGCCGGTACTCGAAGAACACACTTTCCTTGATCCTCTCACGGAGCGCTTTCTCTATAAGGATCCGCCCCTCTTTCCTTCTCATTTCAGCTTCAAACCGGAGCTCTGAAGCAATCTCTTTTCTGAGTGCTTTTGTATCGGAAGGCACCTCAAAACGCTCAACCCCTGCCACGCCTTCCTGCAGGATCACGCATGCAAGATCAATGTGGAAAAAGAACGAGGATTGGCGAAGCGGTTTGCCGTCTTTGAACCGACCTAAAGGCACTACACGATCCACTTCAAAAAAACGCTTCAGAATGGAAAGGCAAGCCTTCGTGCCGAGCGAACGCCCGAACCACCGCCTGTAGAGCGAGTCCGACTCCACAAGAACCGAAGTTCCCACAAAAAGCACGCGCTTCCCGTCCGCGCAATCGTAGGCCATGTTGCCCCCTTCAAATGCAAGGGGCACAAGAACAACTTTGTGTGCTTCGTCCTGAAGAGCCCTGAGTACCTCGTAGCCCCGAGTAAGGCGGCCGCGGGTTTCGGCGGTCTTGGTGTAAGGCACAAACAGGACGGCTTCTCCCCTGCGCCAACCTGCGAAAAAGATGTCCCGCCCCCAATCCCCCCAGAGATATGCACCCGGAACCACTACAAAGCGAGCGTCAAGTCCGGGGATGTTCAAATTCCGCCGGGCTTCTTTTTCCCTTCTCTCCGAAACGAGCACATAAACTTTCCGCTTGGCAGGGAGGCAGTTTAAAATCTCCAGGACCTCGTTCAAATAGAAAGGTAGGGCCACCTGATCGTAAACGATAAGAACCTCTTCGAACCTCCGGGCGTACTCCGGCCTGAACCCGCCCCCCCGGTTACACCCCGACGAAGTTCCACCGCCGGCGCTTCCAAAAAGCAAGGCCCCGCCGGCACCGCTCAAAGCTGTAAGAAATGAGCGGCGCAGAAGCGGGGTCGGGCCGTTGCGGTCGAGCGGGCCTCTCACTTCCTATCCTCTCACTGCGGGCACACGGGAGCCGGTCCGCCTGCAAAAAGGAACAGAAGCAGATAAATGGGATCTGAGATGTCCACATCCCCGTCGTCGTTAAAATCAGCCGCACGGATATCCGGAGGAGCTTCTCCACCGGCAAAAAGATAACTAAGCGTGAAAACGGCATCGGCTATGTCAAGCCCGCCGTCGCCGTTCACGTCAAAGAAGTCCTCAGGACAGCCTGTTCTCCGCTCGACGATCACGCGCACAAGCGCCGGACCCGTTTCATTCGCCGTTTCATCGTCGGGGGGGCCATCACGGACGGTCACATATACCAAGGTCTCCCCGAGGGGGAATATACCGGTAGGCTCAGGCGAGGTAGGATCCTCGAATTCTATCCCCGGGGCCGTCCAAGACCAACTGAGCGCTTCACCCTCCGGATCGTAAGCATACGCACTTAAAGTCACAGGTGCGGTGTTCTCACCCGGCCCAACCTCGGCCCGGAAAATCAGCTCGCCGGCGTAAAGGACCGGCG
>CAZGYL010000325.1:0-6128 GCA_964529985.1 uncultured Planctomycetia bacterium
TTTCCCAACCGAACGGCGGAAACCGATCGGCGGCGCGCAGCACGGGAAGCCATAAGGTCAGTGCGGCGATAAAGGCAACTATCCGGTTCATTGTCGTTCCTCTCTGGTTGACGGCCGCTTCTCAATCTTAAATCCAATAACCGGCAGGTCGGGGAGTTTCTCCGGGCGCCGGATCCTCAAGGCGGCGGCGGTTCGCGTCCACTGAATCGGCTCATCACAGCCAAGCAACTTGATCGTTCCGATCTCACCCTCATACACACCGCCCGCAGCCAGGGTCTTGATCACTATGTCCTCCGTCGGCGGTGCCAGCACAAACGCGTAGAGCGTGTCGCCTTTACACGTGAAGCGGATGTCCCGCGGACTGAACGGCTTCTTGTTTTCGCCCTGCCGGCCGTCCTTCATCTTCAACGGGCCTTCGCCGAAGACCTTCCACGGACGCGTGCCGTAGATGCCCTCGCCGTTGACCTTCAGGAACTTCCCGAATGCCTGCAGATAGGCCTCTTGGTTCTCGGGCAGCGTTCCGTCCCCGCGCAGGGCCACGTTCAGCATCACGATTCCGTTCTTGCTGACCACGTCGACCGCGTTGCCGATCATGACGGGAATGCTCATGCGGTTGACCGCCCCTTTACGATAAAACCAGCCGCCGCAAAGATCCGTGGCCCAGATCCAAGGATACGGCTTGATGTCCGCCGCGCTGCCCCTTTCAAGATTGTACGTAAAGGCCCGCCGATCCACATTCCCGGTTTTCAACGAAAGCACAACCGTCTGCTTGCCGTGGTTCTCTTCCAGGTCGCGGTTCAAAAACGCAGCGAAAAACTTGACGCCAAGCCCTTTACCTCTCTTGATCCTGGGATAAGGGCTGTCAACGTTAAAGATATCGGGATCGTATTTTTCGATCAGTTCCCAACAGCGCTCATACCAGTGCTCGTTCCAACTGTCCTGCGCAGCGTAATTCCGAGAATCATAATCCATGCAAAAGAGCTTCCACTCCAACGTGCCGGGTTTCTGATACTTCCGGGCGCTGGCGAAAAATCGCGGCGCCCAGTACAAGTGTGTGGAAACCCCAAATTTCAGGCCGTGTTTCATGGCCGCGGCCTTCCATTCCCCCACAATGTCCCGGTGCGGCCCCATCTTCACCGAGTTCCAGGGGTGAAACGAATCGTACATGTCGAAGTTATCGTGATGACAGGCCACAGGCATGATGAAGCGGGCGCCGCAGTCCTTGAAAAGCTTGACCAGAGCGTTCGGATCCCACTTCTCGGCCTTCCACAGAGGAATCAGCTTCTCGTAACCAAACTCGGACGGCGGACCGTAACGCTTCGCATGCCAAGCAGCCAGTCTCCGAGTCATCTTAAGCCGCGCGCCGGTTTCGCCTTTGTTCGGGCCATACATCCGTCGCCCGTAGTGCGATCCGTCGTTGGGGCGGCTCTCATCGATCGCCGAGGGGATGCCCCAGTGCATCCAAACGCCCACCTTGCCATCGACGAACCAGTCGGGCACTCGGTAGTGTTCCGCCAGCGACTGCCATGTCGGCTCAATTTTCGCCGCGGGAACGCCGGCAGTGAGTAACAGCGAGAGCGCACACGCCGACCTAAATGCGCGCATCGCGCGGTTCTTGTTTACCATGTTTTCCCTCATTGGTATGTACTCTTTCTCATTGTTTTGTTCTACTTCAAAAACCATTTCGGCTTATCGACAACACGAGCCCTGTGGACTTTTTCCTTGCCCCGCAAATACCGGCCAGAGGTCCTTCCCGTCAATCACCCGATCGGACCGGATCGCAGCCCCGGCCAGTCTCCCGAAAGTCGGCAGAAGGTCCACAGTGGTCATCGCCTCATCATATCACCTCATTGTTGATCCGGTCCGCCGGAATATGCCCAGGCCAGCGAAGCACAGTGGGCTCCTTTGGCGACCTCGGCTTCTCCTGGCAGGAGCCTTCCTCTGATCCGTCGTCTGATTCTTCGAGCGGTACGAGTGCAGCAGTGCCGCCATCTCCTGCCGGACTTTGCGATGTTTGTCATAAAGCTTACTTGTTTGAGCCACGTCCGACTCCAGGTCATAGAGCTTCGCTGGTGGAGCATCTTTTTTGACTCTTCCGTTTTTGATATCGCTATTCGGGTGCCCATGTAGGTAGCGCCGGCCGGCCCGGCAAACGTGTGCATTCCCGGCTTGGTGCCGGTGAACCCGCCGCTGCCCCGAGCAGGGATATATATGCATTTGCCGTGGCGAACGGAAACATGAGTCGACCGACCAGGCCCAATAACGCTGTCGCCCCGAGAACTGCGTTTCTCATTGTGAAACCTTCTGGCGAAAAGGGCGGGGGAAACATTTGCTACTCCATGGGACGGAGCCGCATCGACGCCACACTCGCCTTTTCGCGATTGCCTTCAACCAGCGAAAGAGTGAGCGTATGCTTGCCGGGCTTCGCAAAGACCAAACGGCCGAACGGGTACGCGTGATAAACCGCGGCTGAGTTTTGCTGGTTCTGCAGCACGGCGCCCTTGTCGGACTCAACCCGCCAGACAATACGGCCTTCGCCTTTGTAGGTAAGTTCGACCATGTAGTCGCCGGGTTCGGCTACGTCCACGGTCCAGACAGCCTTCCCCCCGTCTTGCCATCGGCCTACTTGAGTGATCTGTTTCCACTCGCCGAACTTTTCCATCCACCGAAGCCGTTTCTTCTCCGCACCGGCCACTTCGGCAAATTCGACCAGCAGCGTCGAGTCGATGTTCGGATAGACGCCCAATGTTTGATCGACCTGCGGCGTTTCTTTGGTTTGGATTTCGATGACCGCAGCGGGAGTTTCCGGTTTCGCGCAGGGAACGTGGAAGACCGTCCAGGCGCCATGTCGCTTCCATTCGAGTGGTGTTTCACCGGCGGTAGTGACGATGCGTGCTGATTCGATCGGCGTCTTCAGCCCTGGGAGGAACAAACGGCCATCGTGCGGCCAATCGAACACGACGAGATTCAGCGTGTCATTCTGCGTCGTGACGTCGCCCCAGGCCAAGGCGTGCCCCCAAGGCGATGGCCCGGCTGCGTAGATGACGCTGGGATGCCGCTTGATCCATTGTCCGGCTTCCAACAAGTACTGTTTCGCGGGAGGCGGGATGCGTCCCTTGCCGTCAGGGCCGACGTTAAGCAAATAGGTGCCGCCGCGGCCAACTGTGCCCACCAGCCGATGCAAAATTTCGCGGGCGTCCTTCCAATTCTGGTCGTACCAGGCGTAGGACCACGAATCGTTCGTCGTGTCGCAGGTTTCCCACAAACCTTCGATGTTGCGAGGAGGAACCTCCATGTCACCCAGGCTGGCATAGTCGCCCAAGCCATAACCCACGCGGCTACACAGCATCGCTTGCGGTTGCGTTTCTCGAACCAGCTTCACCAGTTCCTCGACGAACTTCTTCGGAATGCGCCCGGGCGTATCGAACCACACGAAGCTCAGCGGTCCGTATTGGGTGCAGATCTCCTTGACCTGCGGGTAGCACTTCCTGCGGAAGTATTGCTCGAAAGAGGCGGGTGTGCCGTCGGGGTTCCTGCGGGGACCTCGGGTTCCCCCGGGCTCGGTCCAGTCCTGGTTGTGCGAATAATAAAACCCAAAGCCCAGGCCCGCCTCGCGACACGCGTCGGCCAGCTCCTTCATCGGATCACGACCGAACGGGGTGGCGTCCACAATGTTGAAGGGATGCTTCGACTTGAACATGGCAAAGCCGTCGTGGTGCTTCGCCGTGATGATGATCCAGCGCATGCCCGCCTCTTTTGCAACGCGAACAATTTCCCCGGCATCAAACTCGGTTGGCTTGAACTCTTTCGCTACAGCCTTGTATTCGTCATCGGGGATCTTCATCCGGCGTTTGATCCATTCACCGATCCCGTAAAAAGTCTTGCCCTTCCACTTGCCACCGAGATGCGAGTAAAGCCCCCAGTGAATGAACATGCCGTAGTTGCCGTCGCGAAACAACGCGGCACGGTCGGGCGTCCCGCCACCGGGCTGTGCCGTTCGGTCGCCCTTCGGTTTGTCCGCCCGCTGTGCGAATACAGGCGAAGTCAGAATAGTCGCCGCCACGAGGGCGAGCCCGAGTTGAGTGATTCGGTTGTTCATGCTTTTCATGTTCATAAGCTCCTGCAGATCATTCGCTACCTTCTAAACATCAACGTGCAACTCTTTTCTCTCGCTCGCTGGAAAAACAGGAGGGATCGGGCTTCGCTGGAAGCGTCTTTTGCCAGTCAGCGATCTTTCTAAGCAACTGCCGGACGACCTCGGGCTTCTGTTCTTTCAAGTTATGCTTTTCGAGGGGGTCGGCAGTGATGTCGTACAGTTCGCAATAGGACAAGTCCTTGTTGGCGACCAGTTTCCAATGCCGGTCAATGATGGCGTAAGACACCCAGTGATACGGTCGGTTCTTCCGCGGCGGCCAGGCGGATGGGTATTTCCAGAAAAGCGGTCTCTCGCGTTGCAGATACGGCCGCCCCATCAGGGTGGCCACTTGGCTTACGCCATCCGGTCTGTAAGAGCCGGGCAGCTTAACGCCGGCCAACTCGCAAAAGGTCGGCAGCAAGTCCACCGCCGAGATGAGAGAGACATCGTCGATCTTGCCCGCGGGAATCCTGCCCGGCCAACGCGCAATGAGGGGCACGTTGATCCCGCCTTGGAATAGGCTGGCCTTGTAGCCTTTGCGCCCGGCGGTCGTCCCTTTCGAGGCGGCGATATTCCAACCCGCACCAGTCGCCGTATCGTACATCAAGCGCAATTCCACCGGCGAAGCCGCCCGGGCCGGCCCGTTGTCGGAACTGAAGATCACCAGCGTGTTCTTGGTCAGGCCCAGCCGATCGAGGGCGTTGAGCACTTGTCCGATCCGGTCGTCGGCATGCATCAAGACCGAAGCATAGATTTGCTTTGTCCGCTCTTTAATCTCGCGGCAACGCCACTCATACTTGGGAACCGTGTGATGCGGCGTGTGGGGCTCGTGAATCCACAAGTTTATGAAGAACGGCTTGCCCTCACGATGGCACCGCTCAATGAACTCGATGGCGTGCATGGCGTCCTCGTGCACAGGCATCTGTTCGCCTGCACAGTTGAAAGCGCCATAGGTATCGTAGCCGTACTCGCTCGGCAGCGGGGAATCCGGAATCATGTTGTTGGACAAATGCCACTTGCCGAAATGCGCCGTGCGATAGCCGGCCTGTTGCAGCAGACGCGGAAGCGTCACCACCTTAGGGCTGAGCCAGTCGGGCATGTTGCGCCGCGCGTTCTGATGGGCCCAGGCAAAGTGGCCGTCAATGTTGTAACGCGCCGGGAAATGCCCGGTCATAACCGCCGCGCGGCTGGGAGAGCAGACCCCGCTGGCGACGGTGAACCGGTAAAAGTCCATCCCTTCGCGGGCCAACCGGTCAATGTTTGGGGTCTTCAACCACGCATGTCCGTGACAGGATAAATCGCCCCAGCCCCAATCGTCGGCGAAGATAAACAGGATGTTGGGGCGTGAATCCGCATACGCGACCGACGGTCCAGCGGACAGAACAGCCAATAGGAGATAAGAAAGTACTTTCATGGTTGCCTCAGTGGTTGAATGGTTAAGGTGAGTGACTTGGCGTTGCCGGTCCAGCGCTTAGCAATCAAACGCTGCCGCTCTTTGTCCCAGTGAATCAACCTCGCTTGCTTGTGGTCTGCGCCATTTTCGGCACGCAGCAAGTGCAGTGATGTATCGCGCGGGCGACATGCGAGCTTCAGGCCGGTTCCGCACGCCACTTGAAACCCGCCGGGAATCAGTTCACGCCCCGACTCGTCGAGCAGCGGAACTCGTTGCACTTCCTCCGAACACAAGGGCTCGGCCAGAGCCATCGCTGTCAGCGTAAAGACAGAGAAGAACCGCCGTTTCCATTGCGGCCGCAGGTTGGCCTTTGGCCATCGTTGTGATGTATGATGCATCACCGTGAAGTCTTCCAAGCCAGAGGTTTCAATGGGCTCATAGGTTATCGCTTTAACCACTTCGCAGTTGCCCTCTCCCGCCAGAGCTGCATGCGCAGGAGCACCGCACGAGAAAACGTCCGAACCGATTGCATTATTTCAACTCGATGATTGTCGAACCTGAGACAACGTCAGCAAGAATCCAACGGTCACCTTCCTGTTT
>CAZGYL010000326.1:0-6117 GCA_964529985.1 uncultured Planctomycetia bacterium
TCGACTGGCGTGCCGCATCTCACGTGCGGCTTCTTGCCGACCGTATCTTCGGTGCGGATCAGCTCCGCAATGAAATCGTTTGGTACAAGGGGTTCCGCGGCACACGCGCGAAAAGAATCTTCCAACACTCTCATGACATTCTTTGGTGGTACACCAAGGGTGACGAATATTTTTGGGAGCAGGATTTCGAACCGTATCGAGACGAAGAGCTTAAGCGCTACAACAAGGTGGATGAGTCAGGCCGCAGGTACGCTCTTATAAAGCGGCGGAGAACCGACGGGACTGTTTACTACGGCCGCACTTACCCTGGAAGCAAAGGTAAGTGGCGAAACGATGTAATCGCCGACGTTCCGACTATGGCCGCCACTTCCGGCGAAAGAACCGGCTATGCAACACAGAAGCCGGTCCGCCTGCTTGAAATCCTGGTCCGATCCTTGTGCCCGCCGGGCGGCCTCGTTGGAGACTTTTTTTGCGGTACAGGCAGTACTCTGCGTGCAGCCTGGAGACTGGGGCGGCGTTTCGTAGGGGTAGACGAAAACCCTCTCGCCGTTCACCTGGCCCGTCTGGGATTGCTGCGGGAAGGCGACAGCGTTTCTTTTGCAATTTTCCGCCCCGCACGCTTCAAACCCGCTCCCCGAAAGGAAAGCTGGGTGGGGCGCCGTTCCGACGGGCGTGTAATTCTTCGGCTTCCTCCCAGCACTCAGCCTGCGCTTGAGTGGTGGGCCGTCGGTGAGGCTGAGGAGCCTTTCAGGCCGTTGTGGTTCAGTCCCGTCGAGCTCAAGGAACCTCCACCGGCCCAGTCCCCTCCATTGCCGCACAAGCCTCTCCGGGTGCTTGCAGCTTTTCACGATGGAACTGAAAAGTGGGCCTCGTTGAAGTAGAAGCCGCCCGGTGCTCTGTCAATCCACCGCTGCTTGTTGCACCGCGGCCTTTCTCGTCCTAGGATGTGCGGCCAAGCAGGAGATTTGGCACCCTCTACTTATCGGTGAAGTCGTTATGGGCAAGGCCGACGCGACTCCCATGATGCGCCAATATCGGGCCGCCAAGCAGGCGCACCCCGATAAGATGCTTTTCTTCCGCATGGGCGATTTCTATGAAATGTTTTACGAAGATGCCAAAGAAGCGGCCCGCATTCTGGGGATCGCGCTTACAAGTCGAAACAAAGGACCGGATGCGATACCAATGGCCGGCGTTCCGGTCAAGTCGGCCAAACAATATCTGAAACGCCTTCTTGAAGCAGGCAAGCGCGTGGCTATTTGCGAGCAAGTTGAGGACCCTGCTACCGCCAAAGGTTTGGTTGACCGGCAAGTCGTCCGGGTCGTCACTCCCGGAACGATGATCGATGAGGAAGTACTTGACGAACGGTCCAACCTTTATCTTTTGGCTGTAGCACCGTGCCGGAGGGGAGCGGGGCTTGCTTGGGTGGATCTCTCAACAGGAGAGTTTTGGATCCACGAAGTCAGCGAGGACCGTCTCGTCGAGGCTGAGATCGACCGCGTCGGGCCGGCTGAATGTCTTGTACCGGAGGAGGTCTTGAGAGCCGGAACCACACGCATTGTGCAGCTCTTGAAGGAACGCACCCCGGCCCTTACGCCCTATCCGGACTGGCACTTCACGCCCGAAGCCGGCGAACGCGTACTCAAGGAGCACTTCGGTGTCGCTACACTCGAAGGCTTCGGAATCGAATCCATAGGACCGGGGGTGGGCGCTGCAGGGGCCCTTCTTTCGTACCTGAAGGAAACTCAAAAGCAGAATCTGGAGCATATACGAGCGGTAAGAGTCTACCAGCCTGAGCGCTATCTGCGCCTTGACGATCGGGCGCGCAGAGCCTTGGAGATCCTGCGTAATGCTCGGGGAGGAACGGAAGGGACACTCTTTGCGCACCTCGATAGAACCTGTACGGCAATGGGAGCGAGGCTTCTTAAGGCATGGCTCCTAACGCCGTTGGGTGAAAAACATGCTATTGAGGAAAGACTCGATGCCGTCGAAAGTCTGGTCTCCAAAACCGCACTGCGGCAGGAACTTCGCGGCATTCTCAGAGAGGTGAGCGATCTTGAGCGCCTCAGCGCCCGGTTGGCGTTGGGCACCGCCCACGCGCGGGATTTGGTCGCATTGGCGCGTTCACTGCGGATTATTCCGCAGGTCAAGAAGCTCCTGGCCGAGGAATCCGCTTCTCTGATCCGGCGCTCTTTAGAGTCGCTTGGAGATTTTTCGGAGCTTTGCGGGAGAATAGAAAAAACATTGGTTGAAAACCCTCCGCTTGCGATCACCGAAGGCGGACTTATACGCGACGGAGTCTCCGAGGAGTTGGACGAGTTACGCAGGCTGACCCGGGAAGGCGGTGCCTGGCTCCAGGAATATCAGAGACGCGAAGCGGAGCGAACGGGAATTCCCACACTCAAAGTCGGGTACAACCGGGTTTTCGGCTATTATCTCGAGGTCACGAATGCGCACGCCGAGAAAGTGCCGGCCGATTACGTCCGGAAACAAACGCTGAAAAACGCGGAGCGTTACATAACGCCCGAGCTGAAAGAATACGAAACCAGGGTACTGACTGCGGGAGATCGCGCGAAGGAACTCGAATATCAAATCTTCACTGAGTTGAGGCTTGACGCCTCGCGGTCCATCCAGACGATCCAGGAAGCGGCTTCGGCTCTGGCCTGCCTGGATGTGCTGGCTTCCCTGGCGCATGTCGCCGTGCTCCACGATTACGTGCGGCCCGTTATGACGGAGGAAAAGGTCCTCAGGATTCGGGAGGGCCGGCACCCGGTGCTTGAAGTCGCAATGGGCGATGAGGTCTTTGTGCCGAACGACACGGTGCTTGAACCCGATCATCCGATCGCCATAATCACCGGTCCCAATATGGCCGGGAAATCCACCTATATCAGGCAAACTGCTTTGATTGTCTTGTTGGCGCATGCCGGCTCTTTCGTACCGGCGCGTGAGGCTGAGATCGGATTGGTGGACCGTCTTTTCGCTCGGGTGGGTGCTGCCGACGATCTATATCACGGCCAAAGTACATTCATGATCGAGATGGTTGAGACTGCGACGATCGTACACAATGCCACCGAGCGCAGTCTTATCATTTTGGACGAAGTGGGCAGAGGCACAAGTACGTTTGATGGAATCAGTATCGCGTGGGCCGTAACCGAGTATTTGTATGAGAAACTGAAGGTGCGCACGCTTTTTGCAACCCATTACCACGAGCTTACCGAGCTGTCGCTCCTGCACCCCGGGATCCGCAATCTCAACGTTGCGGTAAAGGAGTACAAGAACGAGATAGTTTTTTTGCGCAAGATTGTAGAGGGAGCGGCGGACAAGTCTTATGGGATTCATGTAGCGCACCTGGCTTCATTGCCCGAGTCCATCTTGGAGCGCGCAAGAGAAATCCTCTCGAATCTGGAACGCCAGGCGGTCGATGGAAATGACTTGCCGTCTTTTGCTCCGCCGAAGGAAAAGCCTGCATACATTCAGCTCGACCTTTTCGCCAACAAGCGCCAGGAGCTTTTGGCGAGGCTCGCCCGCATGGACTTAAACAAGATAACCCCTCTTGAGGCTTTGAATTTCCTGGCGGAACTTAAGGATGCCCTTCCCACGTCCTAAGGAATAGCCAAAAGGTGCCTGTGCCCGAACTTCGGTAGCCCGCCGAGTCTGTTTGTCACAGCCAGCTCCGACCCGCCCGCCGCACTGCAGGACGCCGGTGAGCCTAGGCAGCCTTGCGGCGGCGGTTCACCGGCGGTTACAATCGCGCTCTTTTACCTGCCGGCCGACGTAGCTTCCGGCGGGTGTGTGCCGTGGAACTGGACGCATGGAACTGCAGCGGGCCTGCGGCATGGAAATCTTGGGAGACCGTGGCAAGAGGCCGCGGCCCAGAGGAAAGTGAGGTACGAGTCATGTCGGAAACCGTCCTCAAGGTCTTGTACTACGTGGCGCCAGTCTTGGCAGGGATTTTGGCCCTGGCGTACGCCTGGTATCGGGCCAGGTGGGTGAACCAGCAGGACCCGGGAACCGAGCGCATGCAAGAGATAGGCCGCGCGGTCAGGGAAGGCGCTATGGCTTTCCTGGCGCGGGAATACCGGGTGCTTGCCGTATTCGTGGTCTGCGTCGCCGCGGCTTTAGCCGTCCTCAACAGCGGGACAGTAAGGCTGCAGGCGGTCTCCTTTGTATGCGGAGCTTGTGCGAGCGCACTGGCCGGTTTTTTCGGCATGCGCGTCGCCACGGCGGCTAATTACAGGACCACGAACGCAGCCCGCCAGAGCCTGAACGCCGCACTGCGGGTGGCCTTCGGCGGTGGTTCGGTGATGGGCATGGCCGTGGTAGGACTGGGGGTCTTCGGTCTGGGCCTGCTCTTCGTCATTTGGGGCAACCTGCTTGTGGACGATGTTTTTGATGCGAAAAAGCTTCGCGAGGTGGTGCTGCCCGTGCTGAGCGGCTTCAGCTTGGGAGCAAGCTCCATAGCGCTTTTTGCACGCGTCGGCGGCGGCATTTACACAAAGGCGGCTGACGTGGGTGCGGATCTGGTCGGGAAAGTGGAGGCCGGAATTCCCGAGGACGATCCGCGCAATCCTGCAACGATCGCAGACAATGTAGGTGATAACGTCGGCGACGTGGCCGGCATGGGCGCCGATCTTTTCGAATCTTACGTAGGCGCTATCGTCGCAGCGCTCGTTATCGGTGCAACCACCGTGCAGGCCGTGCCGACACCGAGCGGCTCCTATGCATTCCGCTTGGTGCTTCTGCCGCTTATTCTCGCAGCGATAGGCATTGTAGCTTCGATCGTCGGAACCGCCTTTGTACGCACAAAAGAAGGCGGTAACCCGCAAGCCGCGCTCAACACCGGTTGCTTTATTGCGGGTGCGCTTTTCGTGTTGGCCTCGATCCCCGTGATCCTCCTCATGGTACCCGATCCTTTCCGCCTCGGGGCCGATCCGAAGGTCTACACTCCTTGGGGGATTTTCGGAGCGGCTCTCGTGGGGCTTATGGCCGGAATCCTGATAGGGCTGCTCGCTGAGTATTACACCTCCGAGTGGAAGCGGCCGGCCCGCCGGATAGCGGAAGCCTCTGAAACCGGCCCTGCTACGAATATCATTGCCGGTATCGCCAACGGAATGTTCTCGGTGACGTACCCCATTCTCGTGCTTGCAGCGGGTGTTGTGTTTTCTTACCACTTCGCCGGCCTTTACGGCATTGCCATTGCGGGCGTGGGAATGCTGAGCACCACCGGGATTCAACTTGCTGTCGATGCGTACGGCCCGATCGCAGACAACGCGGGAGGCTGTGCTGAAATGGCCGGACTTGAGCCTGAAGTCCGGCAACGCACCGACAAGCTCGATGCGGTCGGCAACACCACGGCGGCCATAGGCAAGGGCTTCGCTATCGGCTCGGCGGCCCTCACCGCCCTTGCGCTCTTCAGCGCGTACCAAAGTGTTGCGGGAGTAAAAGCAATCAACGTAAGCGATCCCTTCAACATGGCGGGTCTTCTTGTGGGAGCAATGATGCCTTTCCTGTTCTGCTCCTTCGCACTGAGAGCAGTCGGTGAGGCCGCCTTCGAGATGATCGAAGAGGTGCGCAGGCAGTTTCGCGAGATCCCGGGATTGCGCGAAGGAAAAGCGCGGCCCGATTACGCGCGTTGCGTTGATATTTCGACCAAAGCTGCGATCAAGCGTATGATCCTGCCCGGGCTTATCGCCGTTGTTACGCCTGTGATCTTCGGAATCTTCGATAAGAACATGCTGGGCGGGCTGCTTGCGGGCGTCACCGCATCGGGCGTTATGCTGGCCATATTCCAGGCCAACGCCGGCGGCGCGTGGGACAATGCGAAGAAGTATATCGAAAGCGGCGCCTTGGGAGGGAAGGGATCCGAGGCTCATAAGGCCGCGGTTATCGGCGATACGGTCGGCGATCCCTTTAAAGACACCTCCGGGCCCTCACTTAACATTCTGATCAAGCTTATGAGCGTTGTCTCACTTGTTATTGCGCCGATGCTCCAGAAAATGCCGTCTCTGCTGCGAAAGTGGCTCGGCTCTTGAACTGTGGGCCTCGGGTGTATCCGAGAGGCAAAAACAAAAAAAGAGCCGGGACGGATCCCGCAAGCGGGAGCCGTCCCGGCCTTCTTCC
>CAZGYL010000327.1:0-6116 GCA_964529985.1 uncultured Planctomycetia bacterium
GATGATGACGAGCTTTTCCCGTTGCACGGCTGCATTCACGAAGTCCGTCTTTACGACAAGGCACTCTCTTCGCAGGAAATACTTTCGGACTACGAATCCAAGCGCGACCTTTTCCCCTCGGGCCTCCAGATAGCGGTCGGGCCTTTCGTACGCTTCGTCGGGCCTCACAGCGCTTTGTTTACTTGGGAAACGAACGAGCCTTGTGCCTCGATCGTTGAATACGGAACCGATAAGCTCCTTGGAACAAGGGTTGAAGATCCCCGGCCTGTGAAAGTCCACCGGGTTACGGTAAACGGACTTAAACCCCGTACACCGTACTTCTATCGCATATACGGTGACGACGGCCTGGCTTCAAAGCTTTATGAATTCAGCACGGAATTCAACTACACGAAAATAGACATCTCACAATCTCCGTCTCCTTATCAGCCGGACGATCTTACCGAATTATACGAGGCAGCCGCCCAAGCGATCATCGAGAGCACCGGCATCACAAAAGGCTATTGCCTGGATTACGGCTGCGGGATAGGGCGTCTTGCTTTTGAGCTCGCCAAGCGATCCGAGCTTACGGTTTTGGGCGTGACCGATAGCTCTGAAGATGCCGCCCAAGCACGCCGCCTGTTGAAAGAGGCCGGGGTTTATGGGGCCAGAATAACGATACACAAGCGCAGTGACCTGAGCTCACTTCCTTACACGGCGAACTGTTTCAATTTGATAGTTTCGGATGCTGCCGTATCCCAGGGAAAGCTCCCCGGCTCTGCAGCTGAGGTTACAAGGCTGCTGCGGCCCGCAGGCGGGACTGCTCTTATAGGCGAGGGCCCGATCAGGGCGGGAAAGCTTTCCCGGGAAGCGCTTGAGCAATGGGTCGCCTCAAGTTCCCTCCCTTATGAGATAGTGACTGAGGGAGGAGCTCTTTGGCTTAGGATCGTCCGCGGGCCGCTTCAAGGAGCAGGCTCCTGGACGCACATGTACGGGGATCCGGGGCAGACCGCTTCAAGCGGGGACATGCTGGTTTCCGGGGCTTCAATGAAGATTCAGTGGTTTGGAAGGCCGGGGCCGCGCGGCATGATCGACCGCCAGTCCAGAAACCAATCGCCTCTGTGGGCCGGAGGAAGGCTTTACATTCCCGGGGACAACCGGATTTTTGCATTGGACGGCTACAACGGAACCGTGCTTTGGACGCTTGAGATCCCGGATCTCAACCGGGTGAATATCCCCCGCGACACGGGTTACCTCTGCGCGGATGAGGACTGCCTTTATGCGGCGGTGAAGGACGCTTGCTGGAAGATAGACGGCCGCACGGGGGAGCTGGTTGGTGTGTTTCCGGTTGATCCGACTCCCGGAAACTCAAAGATGAGTTGGGGTTATGTAGCTGTAGTCGGGGATTTTCTTTTTGGAAGCGCCGTGAAACCCGGATCCCACTATACCGAGTTCAAAGGGCAGAAGTACTGGTACGATGCTACCTCCGGGGGGTTCGGTACGGCTCAAGTTGTAAGTGATTCTCTTTTTGCTTTGCGAAAAGAGGACGGAGGCCGGCAGTGGACTTATTCCGGCGGCGTTATTCTCAATTCTTCGATTGCAGCCGGAGGCGGAAGGATTTACTTCGTTGAGTGCAGGGACGCCTCTTTAAAAGCGGAAGATACCGGCAGGATAGGCTCAACCCGCCTCTGGGAAAATCAGTACCTGGTCGCCTTGGATATCGCAACAGGCGGCAAGATCTGGGAGAAGGCGGTCTCCTTCCCGCACCAGCCCACACCGATCGTTTTTTACCTGTGCTATCGCAACGAAAAGCTGATAGTTTCGATGACGACCAACCGCTATCACCTTTTTGCGTTCTCGGCTGAAGACGGAAGCGAAATGTGGTCCGCCACACACAGTTGGATAAGGGACCACCACGGCGGCCATATGTACCACCCGATCCTCATAGAAGACATGGTGATCGTGGAGCCTCGCGTCTACGGGCTTTCCGACGGTCGGGTCAGAATAAGCAGTCTGCCGGCAAGAGGCGGCTGCAGCACCATGTCCGCCGCCGGCAGGACGGTTCATTACGTGAACTGGGATTACCACAACGGATCCTTCTACTTTTGGGATGTCGATTCGGGCAGGAGGACGAAGAGGGCCGGATCGCGCTCAAGCTGTTGGCTCTCTATTATTTCGGGGGGAGGTATGATTTTCGCACCCACCGCAAGCTCGGGCTGCACCTGCCGTTATCCCCTGCAGACTTCAATCGGGTACCGGTCGTGGTGAGGTGAATAAGAATGTACCGAAGAAAAAGTTCTATTTGCGCGGGAGCCGTCCTTATTACCTTGGTGGCGTTTTCGGCTCTATGTGCGCCGGCTGCGGCCGATGATTGGCCCACCTACAGGAGGGATAACCAGCGCAGCGGCTGGTCTTATGAAAAACTCCGGTTGCCTCTTGAAGTTAAGTGGGTTTACCGTTCGGCGACACCGCCTACCCCGGCTTGGGGCGGACCGGCGCGGGCGGACTTTTACACTCCTTCTCAAACCCCGCTTAAGCCGCGTTTGGCCTTTGACCGCTGCTATCACGTCGCGGTTGTCGGCCGGTACGTTTATTTCGGCTGTTCTGCGGACGATTCGGTCTATTGCCTTGATCGGCTGAGCGGCCGGGTGAAATGGTCGTTCTGCACCGACAGCCCGGTGCGCATGGCTCCTTATGTGGAGGGAGGGAAAGTATTCGTGGGATCCGATGATGGATCCGTTTACTGCTTGTCCGCTTCGGACGGCTCGGTGATCTGGAAATACACGGCGGCGGGCAAGAGCAATTATTTCATACCCAATAACGGGCGGTTCGTTTCCCCCTGGGCGGTAAGAAGCGGGATAGCGGTTTCCGACGGCACCGTGTATTTCAGCGCAGGACTCTTTCCGGCTGAAGGAGTTTACATTTGCGCGATAGACGCGGAAACGGGCAAAGATACGGGAGCAGGGCATTGGAAGCAGCTGAGGGTCAACAACGTTTCCCTCCAAGGATACATATGTCTTTCGGCGACGCGGATCTTTCTTCCTGCAGGGAGAAGTTCGCCTTACGTTTTTTCGCGCTCAGACGGAAGGTACTTGGGCCAAGTGGGCGGTAAGAATTCAAACTCCCGCGGCACTTTCGCGCTTATTGCGGGCGAAAGGTTTTTCACCGGACCCGCGGCCCGGGCCGGAGCGCTTATTGAAGAGTTCAGTTTGCAGCCCAACACGGATTACATCGCGGCTTACAGCGGCGGAAACGAAATAGTTGTCACTGACAAAACGTCCTATCTTCTGAGTGACACGAAACTCAAGGCGCTCGACAGAAGCACAAGGCGGGTGATTTGGTCTCAATCTGTAAGCTACCCCTATTCTTTGATCCTTGCAGGCGATACTCTTTTCGCAGGCGGTGAAAGTGAAGTCGCAGCTTTCAGGGCCTCAGATGGCACAAAGGTGTGGAGCGCCGATGTGGAAGGAAAGGTCTATGGACTTGCCGTTGCCCAAGGAATGCTCTTCGTGAGCACGGACACCGGCGCCGTCTATGCTTTCGCCGCCGAGGAGCCGGAGGTGCTCTTTGTCAGAGGCGATGTGAATGAAGACGGTGTTGTTGATATCTCAGACGTTGTTGCAACATTGGTTTTCCTGTTTGCAGGAGGCCCAGGGCCTGCATGCCTTGACAGGGCCGATGTCGACGATGATGGTACGGTTCGGATCAACGATCCGATTTACCTTCTCGGCTGGCTTTTCGGCGGGGGGCCGCAGGTGCCGGCGCCTTTCCCCGAGCCCGGGACGGATCCTACGCCGGACGATCTTCCCTGCGGCGAATAGGCGCGGGCGGCGTAAATCACGCAGAGCGGAGGTGGGTTATGGTGGTGTTTCTTCTTGCAGCGGTTCTCTCGGCCCAAGGGGCTCCGGGAGGCGGGCCGTCCCCGAATACAGGTGGTGGAAAAGCCTCAGGGCAGGTTGTTTCCCTTGACAGGTACGGCCGGATTGTGCGGGGCGGGAAGCCTGTTTTTGTCTTGGGCTGGTACAGCGACGGGAACCTGGATCGCCTGCGGCGGATAGGGCGCAGTCCTTTCAACGCCGTTCTCGACTACGGTCTTACGGCACGGCCGATCGCTGTAACGAAGCGTTACCTCAGCGAAGCCCGGCGACTTGGAGTTGCTGTGATTATGTGTGTCAACGACGTTTATCCTTCAGCCAAGTACAGAACGCGGCTCGGCCCATGGAAGGGAAACGCCGCCATACTGAAAGGCGTTGTGGAGACCTTCCGTGATGATCCTGCTGTGCTTGCCTGGTACAACAACGACGAGTTGCCTTTTAAACTTGCAGACGAAGCACGATCCTACTATCGGACGATAAAGCGGCTTGATCCGAATCACCCGCAGCTTATGGTTCACTACAAGAAGGGCGGTTTGCGTGCGTTTGAAGGCGCCGCCGACATTTTCGGTTTGGACCACTATCCGATTCCCAAATCAGGTCCGGTTTCCGTGGCTGAAGCGCTTGACCGCGCCCGCTCGGAGGTCAAGCCTCCCGCTCCGGTTTGGGCGGTTCTTCAAGATTTTGCTTGGTACCAGCACCGTAAACCCGAAGAGCCGGTCGTTCCCGGGGATTTCGACACACCACGTGCACGATTGCCTACACCCGGAGAGTGGAAAGCAGGAAGACCTCCGAGCAGGGAAGAGGTTCGTGCCATGACTTACTTGGCCCTCGTTCACGGCGCGCAGGGGATTCTCTACTGGTGTCTCTATAACTTGGATTACCTGCCCGACAGGGCCGAGAGGTGGGAGGATGCCTGCGCGATCGCGCGCGAGATAATGGCCCTGGAGGAGGTTCTCCTTGCCCCGGGAGGCCGGAGGGTCGCCTGGTCGAGTTCTGCGATTCACGCGCTCCGCAAGGATTACGGGGGAGACGCCTATATCTTAGCGGTAAATGCTTCGAGCGAACCGGTGCGAGCCCGGCTTAAGGGCTTCCCTCGCGCTGTCTCGAAGGCCCAAGTGCTCTTTGAGAAACGGAAGGTGGGAGTTTCAGGCGGAGTTCTTACGGATTTCTTTCCGCCTTTCGGGAGGCACGTCTACCGCATGGCGTTGCATAATTCCGAAACGCCGTAAGCCTCCCGCACCTAACCTCATTTCCCGGACACAAGATTTACGCTTATTCGTTCCGTTTCCCGAAGAGACCTATCGGCCTTCCAATCTCCTCACTTCTCCATTACGAAAGCAGGTCCGGCACACCGTCTGTATCGTATGAGCCGGCCCGGTCAAGGGATTCCAATTTTCCAGATTATAAGTCTGTCCTCTAAAGACTGCGAAACGAACACCTGTCCTGTGCCGCCTGTATCTATATCAGCACCAATGGCGGCCCCCATATCCAACTCCCACTCCACGTGTCCAGATTCATTTAGACCTATGAGACGAAGTTTGCTTTTGTCTTCAACCTCAGGGCACGAAAGGACGAGAATCGCAATGCTTCCTTCCGTCGATAGGCTTGCCTCCACGCGCGAGCATACAACAGGCTCTTCTATTTTGTCCTGGTGATAAACTTCTTTATCCCATAGTTCTTGCCCCTCCTTGTTCACCATGTAACAATGCAAGGAGCCGCGCCTCAGATCTTGGTCATAACGCCAACTCAAGATCACGGTTCTTCCGTCACGCAGCGGCTTAACCAACCCAGCCCGTGGGAAAACGTACCAGGGCACTCTCCCGTCAGATGCGAATTTTTCGTTGATAGCGTTCATCGGCTTAGAACCGGACAGAGGTTCCCAGAATTGCTTTCCCCAAGGGCGCGCTGCGCAGAATGCTGCAATTTCGCTCCACGATCCAAATTCCTTAAGCCATACGACCTCGCCTGACTTATTGATCAACAAGGCTATAAATCGTCGTTCAAAACCGATGCCAGTCTGCTCAGGTTCTTCTTTGGTCCTCCACCCAGCCGTGGCCGCCACAACGGTAGAGCCGTCTTCGAGGGTGGTCAGCCAAATCGGCACGCCCGCTCCGCTTCGCCCTTCAAGAACTGACCAATCTAGATCGCCCGAGGCCGAAAATTTTGCTACCAGAAGGTCACCTGCACAAGTTGGTGATCCGCCGATGTCGTTCAGTCCCGGCCAATCAGTGGTTGCCACAATGAATGCCGAACCTGAATCCTGAG
>CAZGYL010000328.1:0-6105 GCA_964529985.1 uncultured Planctomycetia bacterium
GCTCCCATTTGGCCTTGCCCAAAGCACGGGCGGCACTGACGCGGACCGTCTTCTCCTTGTCCTGGAGGCAGCTCTGCAGGGCTTTACCGATTCCTCCCGCTATCCCCTCCGCGTCCGAAAGCGTGAGCTCGAAACGACGGAGCAGCTCCCCGATTGCATCGATGGCGGCTACGCGCACTGCAAGCGGATCCTGTCCCGTTGCAACGCCCAGCAGTCCCTTAAGAGCGTCTTTATCGGCCAGTTCTCCTGCGCAGAAACAACACGGAATCCTTACCGATTCCGGCCTGTTGGGATCAACAGCTGCAGCCAGCACGGCGTCGGCGGCGGGACTCAGATCGTACGAAACACGGCGGAGCAGAAAACCTTTGAGGGCTTCGGCCGCACGTGCAGCGCGCACTTCTCCCTCAGCCCGCGTCCCTTTCGCCTGCTGTACAACAGGAGCAAGCACCTCTTTGCGAAGCTCCGGCAGCCGAATCGTATCCGCTACCACAAGGACCTGCTCCTCGGGCTTGTGATAAAGGTTTCTGTCACGTTCCTCGTTGTTGGAAGGAGCTATCACCACTATGGGTGTTTTCTCAAAGCCGGGGAGGTTCCTCAGATATCGGATCGTCTCGGGAACGCTGAGCTCGATCAAATTGCTGTCGATGAACACAAGGTGCTTGGGAGGAAAATTGGCCGCCTCCGCAAGGCCTTGCCAAACGTTCTCAGCAGCAATCGGCAGAAAGCCGCCTTCGTCAAGCAACGCAACAAACTTGGCCCGCACGTCATCGTCCGGGCTTATGACCAAGCCCACTCGTGCGCCGGGTTCGGCGATCGCCACCGCCAGGATCTTAACGAGTGCTCCAGCCTCCTGCGGCCCCAGCGGAGCGGCGATCTGAGCAAGTGTCGAGGCCGCTTCGAAGCGGACAATCACATCTTTGGCATTCAGGCACTGCTTGAGCGAAGCTACCGTGCGGCCATGCTCGGCCGCGGCCAAGCCCAGCGCACGCAGCTCTTCAATCAACTGGAGAACGCCGGCCGGCGATCCCCCCGCACTTTCCATTTCCTGAAGCGCAAAAGTCAACCCTGCGCTCAGCCTGTCAAGTCCCAGCCTTCGTACCGACTGAATCAGGTGCTCAATGTATTTCGCCTGCCCTTCCAGCAAAGCTACAAGCGCTTCCTCACCACCCCTGTTCTTAAGGAGCGCGAGGTTGTCACGCCATTGCCTCACTTCAGCAGCACGATTCGCAGCAAATACCGCCCAAGGAAGCAGGGTACCTCCCTTGCCGGCGGCCTTGGTGCTGCGCAGAAGAAGCACGTCCGCGTTGCGACGTCCGACCTGAAAGCCCAGAACATGTTCTCCCACAAGCTCCCCGTTTTGCCACTTCCATGCATAAGGCTTATAGTTGCGGCGCGGGAGAGTCGCCGTTCCGCGTAAGAAACGCAAAGCGTCGTTTACAAGGAGCTGCCATGCCTCCCCTTCCTGAACGGGACGGAGTTTCTGAAGCGCTTTTGTCGCCATCTGGCGCACCCCTTGATCCGGATCATGCTGTGCCAGGAAAAACAAGCTGGAAACCACAAGAGGGTGGCCGATACGTCCCAGAATGTTGGCTATCTGCTCGCGGACCTGAGCGTTATCGCTGTCAAGCGCAACGATAAGAGGGATCACCGCATCCCTACCGAGATCCACAAGCGCCCTGAACGCAGCCAGTTGAACGGAGGGCTCAGGGTCGGCCAGCTTCTTGACGTAGGCGGGAACCAAGTAGCGCCCGAACTTCATCTTCGCTGCGGCAACCAACTTCAACCATGTATCGAGCTGGTCCCGCGCTTCAATGACCCGGTCCACAGCGCTCTCAGCCTGGTTGGGATCCTGAATGTACCGCACCTCGGCCCTATGAGTCATTCCGAGGATCTGGCGGGCCAACCTGGCAAGCTCCAAAGCGGCCGGGGTGCCGAGTTGTTCGGCTTCGAGGGCCGCTTCAATCAGACGCTTCCGATTGGTCTCGTCACGGCGAAGGCTGGTTTCGTAAACTTTGTCCAGCCACGCGACTACTTCAGCATCACCCGGCTTGAGAGTCTGCGCTTTCCGCAACAAAGCGGCTGCCTCTGCAAGTTTGCCTTGCCGAAAGGACCGCAAGGCTTGATCCATGACCGAGGAAAAGTTTTCGGCCGCAGGCAACCATGCGACAAAACCCAGAAGAGCAAAAACAACGGCGAGAAGGCGGACCCGGAAGGCTCCCGCTACCATGCTTCATTCCTCCTTGCTACCAAAGCCGAACGGCAGCGCCGGGAACAACCAAGAAACATACCACATTGGGAAAACCGGACCTCCGCCGGCAAATCCGTACAAATAGTGCGTCTCGGCGTTCACCGTGGAGTGGAACTACACGGAGAGTGCCGTTTCTTCCGCACAGGCAGATGCCGGTTTTACCGGGCATTCCCGTTGCACCACCCGGCTGTAGGTGCGATTATAGCGAAATCAGCTGTAACCGTCAAGGCGGCCGGCCCTTAGCGATACGCGCCGAGGTCGCCGCAAACGCTTCCTCCGGCCCGTGTATGGAGCTTGGTCGTGGACCACAAAAGCACGTTCCATTTGCATTTCGACAGTTTCAGCGGCCTGAGCGGCAATATGGTCCTCGGAGCTCTGCTTGACATTGGAAGAGAGCTCGGCCTCAGACCGCAGGACATCGAGCAAGCCCTGGCCGGGCTTAAGCTTGAGTCATGGCACCTCAAGGTACAGGAAGTAATCCGCGGGCCCATTCGTGCCTGCTACTGTGAAGTGGAAGTAACCCGGGAGCCCCACGCGCACCGGAGAATCGGTGATATCAAGTCTCTCCTTGCGGAAAGCTCTCTGCCTCCCGAGGTCATTGACTCCTCCTTGAGAACGTTTGAGATCCTCGCCCGAGCCGAGGGTAAGGTTCACGGCGTTCCGCCGGAAGAAGTGACGTTCCATGAGGTAGGGGCCGTCGATTCCATTGTGGACATAGTGGGCTCGTGCTTCGCCTGGACAAAGCTCGGCATGCCGCACGTCACTTGCTCGCGCATTGCGCTCGGCGGCGGCCAAGCGGACACCGCCCACGGCCGGATTCCACTCCCCTCTCCTGCGACGTGCGAGATCCTACGCGGAGTTCCGGTCCGGCAGCTCGACACTCCATTTGAGCTTACCACCCCCACCGGGGCGGCGCTCATGGTCAGCTTGGCTGAGAACTTCGGTCCTGCTCCTGACTTGGTTCTCGAATGCGTGGGATACGGAGCCGGTTCAGATAGGCCCACCCCCCTACCCAATGTCCTCAGGGTTCTTTACGGCCGCAGAAGCTCTGCGCACGCCGAAGGGCTGGTAGTACTGGAGACCAACCTGGACAATGTCTCCGCTGAACTCAGCGCCTCGCTGGTGGATTTCTTGTTCGAGCAAGGAGCGCTGGACGTGTTCTTTACACCCATAGTTATGAAAAAATCACGGCCCGCGCACAAACTCAGCGTTCTGTGCACCGAGGCGTTGCGCGAGCGGATTGAACAGGTGATTTTCGAGCAAATTCCCACCTTGGGAATCAGGCGCATTCAGGTGGAACGAACCGCGCTTGAGCGCAGGCGTAGAAAGCTGCAAACTCCGTGGGGTGAACTCCACGTCAAAGAAGCACTGCGCAGAGGACGGGTTATTCACGCCTGGCCGGAATACGAGGATCTCAGGGAAGCCGCTCGACGGGCGGGCTTGGGTATTGAGCGCATGCGCGCCGAAATCATGCGCCGCTACCAGGAGACATTCCCTGAGGATAGTTGAGAGGCGGTTCAAGCCGTTCCGCCCTCCACAGCGCGTGTTTCCTCCTCTATCCATGCTCCGAATGAGGGGTTACAGGCCGCGTTGATCCTAACAATGCAGGGCACTTCGTAAGAATGCACCTTGCTGACTTCCTCAACGACCTGCTCCCAAAGTCGCTCCTGAGTCTTCACGATACTTACGGCCTCCCCGGTGCGCTGAATTTTTCCTTTCCACCAAAAGCAACTTCTTACAGGAAAAACGTTCGCGCACGCGATAAGCCGTTTCTTCAGCAAATGATCCACAACTCGAAGAGCCTCCGCTTCGTTTTCGTGTGTTATGTAGCCGAGAACGATTTCCATTGCTTCTTCTCCCGGAACACCTACGCTTTGTCGCCCAAGAGTCAACGCTCTGCATGGATTTAAGTTCACCTGTCCGCAGCAGGCGCTCATATTAGCGTCAAGCCTGGTCTAATACAATCAGCCGCCAGAGATTCTGATAAAAAACACACCAGGCTCGTGCCTCCGGACGTGCCGGCCGATATGTCCTATACGGCGCGGGATCAATGGAATCCTTTGACACCCGGTAGGGAACGGAGGAGAGGAGATCAAGGAGAGGCCCATGAAGCGTGACAGAGGAATGCGCCGCTGCCTGTGGTGGCTTTCTTGCTTCTTGGTTGCGGGGAGTTCCGTACTTCAGGCCGGTGACTGGTTGATCGTAGGCCCCAGAGCCCTCGGCATGGGAGGCGCGGGGGTGGCTGTCACCCGGGGGCCCCTTGCTGCGTACTGGAATCCTGCGAATTTGGCCGCAGGAAGCACCAAACTGATCGGCGTATCGCTGCCCCTTACAGCCAGCTATAGTGCTCCCGGGCGAGTCATCAGGAAGATCGATGCCATTTACGACGAGCTGAAAGACGTCGATTTCCACCAGCTGGAAAGTCAGGTCTTCGGGGGGACCACTCCTTTCAATGACGCCGCGTTTGTAGACGACCTGCACCGTTTTCTCCGCGTGGTGGCCACCGAACTTCCCGAGCTTGACCAAGACGGTGAGGGGCTTGTGGCCTCGGCTTCAGGCGAGCTGGGATTTCAATTCGGGCGTTTCGCACTGTCAGCAAGAGCCTTCGGCTACGGCGGGGTCAGAGCCCTTCTGGATCTGAGTTCTTTGGGCCTTGCCTTCGGCAGCGACATGAGTGATATAGTGGGGAGCGGACAGGATCGCACAGGGCAACTCTCAGCAAGCGGCCAAACGCTTGCAGATCAATTGGCCGCAGCCTTCGGAATCACCCAAGATCAGGCTGAAGAGTTTGTTTACCAAGCTGAACAAGCCGGTGTCGATACCGCCAATGCAACAGCTCAGGATTTACTTCGCAGAATCGTTGAAGGTACGACTTCAGGCGGCACTACTCTGGAGAACTTCATAACAAGAAACGATTCCGGAATCAAATCACGGGCGCTTGGTGTCACTGAGATCGGGTTGAGCTACGCATTTTCGGTCTTGGGAGGGCGACTTGCCGTCGGTGGCACGGCAAAAGCTATGCTCGGCGTTACGCATACGAAAGGTTTCGGGCTGAGCGACCTTGAAGAAGGCGGCGATGTCTTCAGCCAAATAACCGAAAAGCGTAACCGCAAGGAAAGCCTTCGTGTGGGCTTTGATGTAGGGGCCACAGCGCAACCGATCGACCTTGTGTCTGTGGGTATCGTAGCGCGCAACATCAACCAGCCTAAGTTCGCGGCCGTAGGCGGGGACTATGAGCTCGACCCGCAGGTCCGCTGCGGCGTCGCTCTCTACCCAACCGATTGGCTGACTCTGGCTGCGGATATGGATTTGACGAAAAACCGCTCGGAGGCCCTCCCAGGCTACTCCTCGCAGGTGATAGGAGGCGGCGCGGAGTTGAACCTCCTTTACGTATTCTCTCTCCGCGGGGGAGTTTCCAAAAATATCTTGAAGGACGAAGGTCTTACCGTTCACTTCGGCCTGGGGGTTCACGCCGGTCCGGTGCGCTTGGAAGCCGCCGCTGCGGTAAGCACCGAAACTACAAAACTCCAAAGCGGCGGGAATAAGCTGCGCGTCCCCGATCACGCTCAAGCAGCCCTTATGGTGGAGGTTGCGATCGATCTTTAGGCAAGCGGTTCTCAGGTCTTCTTTGCTCGCGTAGTGATTAAATCTATATAAGTGTGCATGATTCGTAGAATCTTTTTCTCGTTCGCGGTCAAGACTGCGAAAGACCAATGTCGTACGTAGGCTTTCGGCCGAGCGCCTCTCAGACAAGAGTCGCAAGCATTCAGGTGAGCTCGGACCGCTCGGCTTCCGGCTGTCCCTTGAAATCCCCCTGTACCATTTTCCTATAGCGGTAAGCTTCCGGGACCGGTAAT
>CAZGYL010000329.1:0-6103 GCA_964529985.1 uncultured Planctomycetia bacterium
CCATTTCAAGTTGTTCTACACCAACGAGTTACGCCTCCTTAACCGATCACGCATGGTCTCAGGAACACTTACAAAGGCACGGGCTTATAAGCCCTTCGTAAGGCCCTTCTGAGGGAAGAAAGAGCGCCCCAAAGACCCCCGGGAGGCGGCATGCATAAAAACGGTCTTGTGTCCTGGAAACGGTTGCGGTACGATTCTGAGGCACGGGACCTTGAGGGAGAGCCATGCGTAGTCAAAAAACATGTCCTTTGCTTTTTGGATTCTTAGTATGTCTTCTAAAGGGCGGCGGTTTCTCAACAGAAGGCGTGAAATGCGGCCTTGAGATTATTGAAACAAGGTGTGAGTATGCCCTTAATCCGGTTGGGATAGAAACTGAAAAGCCGCGTTTTACTTGGGTGCTTTCGTCAAGAAAGCGGGGCGATTATCAGAGAGCATACCGCATTCTTGTAGCCTCCAGTATGAAAAACATTGAGAACGATATCGGGGATAAGTGGGACAGCGCACGAGTGGAATCTTCAAATTCAGTGAATGTACCTTATGGGGGAAAGGACTTAAGATCCACTGAGAGGTACTATTGGAAAGTTAAGGTGTGGGATAGCTCCGGTAGATCCTCCGAATGGAGCAGGATCTCTTGGTTTGAGATGGGGCTCCTCAAAAAGGAGCAGTGGAAAGCTCGTTGGATAGGCATGGGACCGGAATGCGAGGCGCGGTTTATTCAGGGAAAGTTCGGCAAGGCATTGCTTTTGGATGGCCGCACCGAGAGCGTGAAGATCAGAAGCTATCCCCTCCTAAAATCAAAAGAAGGCATAACTATCAGCGCTTGGCTGAAGCCGGGCGAATCTTTTTCTGAAACTTGGCAGGAGATTTATAGAAAGGAAGATGGCGAAGCAAGGCAACTTCTTGCGTACGGAAGAACAGGCCGGAATCTCGGCCTTTGGGTTGGGCTGGGTATAAACGGCAGATACGTGGAGCGTTGCGCGCCTCTGCCGCTTTCTGAAATTAAAGACGGGAAGTGGCATTTTGTTGCTGTAACTTACGACGGTGCCAAGATCAGATTCTACTTCGGCCGGCAAGAGATTTCTGAGCAAGCCATAAAAGGAAACCTTGATACTACAGGATCAAATCCTGCTTACATAGGCTCCTTTGCCGGGCGAAGCGAGTTTTTCCCGGGTGCCATAGACGACGTCCGAGTTTACAGGCGTTCCCTTTCAGACCGGGAAATTCGAAGGCTGACCGAAGGGCTCGATATCAGAGAAGGTCTTGCAGGGCATTGGTCCTTTGATGGCCATTTTAGGAATTCTGTTGTTAGAGGGGAAGACGGCTCTCTCGAAGCACGGCGAGGGAGTCAACGCAGCCCTCTCCTTAGGAAAGAGTTTAGAGTGAAAGGGACGATCAAGAGAGCTCGTGCCTATCTGAGCGGCCTGGGTTGGTATGAATTTTACCTGAATGGGAAAAAGGTTGGTGACCACGTTCTTGACCCTGCAATGACGGATTATAGGAAACGGATACTTTATGTGATTTACGACATTACTGAAAATCTGAGGGAAGGACAAAACGCCGTTGGAGTTATGCTTGGAAACGGCTGGTTCTCTGAACCAGGCGTTCTCAAATACGGGGTTTCTCCTCAGCTTATTTTCCAGACGAAAATAGAATATGAGGATGGAAGGGAGCAGTACGTGGTATCGGATCCAAGCTGGAAGACATGTTGGGGCCCCATTTTAAGAAACGACCTTTGGGGAGGAGAAACTTACGACGCAAGGCAAGAGAAGGAAGGCTGGGCGAGGCCCGGGTTTGACGATTCGTCTTGGGGTAATGCTGTGCTTAAGGCACCTCCGGGAGGTATCCTGGAAGCTCAGCTTATTCCGCCTATAAAGGTCAATAAAACGATAAGACCTGTCAAAATGATCTGCCCGAAGGCGGGAGTTTTCCTCTACGACATGGGACAACTTTTTGGGGGTTGGGTCAGATTGAAGGTAAGAGGGCCGAGAGGGAAAAAGGTAACGATAAGATATTCCGCTCGAGTGTTTAAAGATACGAAGCTTATTGACAAAAGGCGGTACGGCGGGGAGGGGGAAACGGACTACTATATTCTAAAGGGTGACCCAAGGGGAGAAGTCTACGAGCCTAGGTTTACATACCACCCCGTTCGCTACGTCCAGATTGAAGGATATCCCGGAAAGCCGACGATTGACGACGTAGAAGGCCGAGTTGTATATTCCTCGGTGGACCTTTACGGATACTTCAGGTGTTCCAATGACCTTTTAAACAGGATCCACGAAAACGTCACATGGACCTTGACGAACGAGCTTTTTGGGCTTCCTCTCGATTGCCTTCACAGAGAGCATTGGGCCTGGACAGATCCTGCGACAATAACCGGCACCCTTTATACAAGGAAGTTCATGCCGCTTTTCTGGATCAAGTGGCTTCAGGATATCAAAGAAGCCCAAAGGCCCGACGGGGCGGTACCCGATGTTTGCCCTTCCTACCCGGGAGACAGATCGGATCCAGCGTGGGGAGGAAACTACCCTCTTTTGGTCTGGTACCTTTATCAATACTATGGGGATAATAGATTGCTCGATGACCACTATGACGGGATGAAGCGCTGTCTTGCATACCTCACTTCGATTTCGAAAGATCATATCGTAGTAAAGGGACACTACGGCGATCATATGCTTCCAGGATCTCGACCTGGAGAGGAGCAGTTTATTTCGAGAGAAACCCCTCGCTCTTTAGTTTGGACTGGATACTACTATCGTGGGGCGTATGTGATGTCCCAAATTGCGAAGCTTTTGGGAAAGAAAAAGGATCAGGAGTACTTTGCTCTTCTGGCAAAAAGAATAAAAGAGGCCTTCAATAAGAAATGGCTTCGCCATGGCGAGGGATACTATGCAACCGGGTCTCAAACTTCAAACTTCCTTCCGCTTGCACTGGGGATAGTTCCGCAGGAATATGAGAAAAAAGTTCTGGATCATTTGGTCAAAAGCATAGCGGAGAAATACAACTTCCATCTTAAAACCGGAAACACAGGCACTACTTGTATGATAGATGTTCTGGCTCAGAAGGGCCATGCTGAGCTCATGTATAGAATCGCCACTCAGACTACATATCCGGGCTGGGGGTACATGGTGGCTCAAGGTGCAACCACAATATGGGAGAATTGGGGACTTGGTAACGGTGCCGAAAGCATGGTTATGTGGAATACCATCGACGAATTCTTCTACAATGACCTTGCGGGCATTCAAGGACCTGAGTATTACGGCCTTCAGACCTTTGAGCCGGGGTTTAAACTTGTCATAGTCAAGCCTTGCGTGGTGAAAGAGCTCAGTTTTGCTGAGGCCTCAATAAAAACAGTAAGAGGAAAGATCTTCTCACGCTGGGAAAGAGCCCACGAGGGGATTCTTTTTAAAATCGGTCTCCCGGGGAACACTTCTGGAGTCATAAGCATCCCGAAAGCAAAAGGAATGGTAATCAAAGAAGGCGGAAAGATTGTTTGGAGGAACGGGAAACTTGTTGCAAAACTTCCGGGAATAAAGAAAGCAGTAGAGGGAGAGCATTTTGTCGACTTTGAGGTAGGCTGTGGAAATTATACGTTTGAACGCCTACCTTGAAGGGCGCCTCTTATGTGTTTCCGGGACGAAAAAATGGGGAAGTTGGGGTAGCGACCGGGCGGGGCCGTGAGAGGTGAACCGCCGGGCGGACCGGAGGGTAAAGCGGATTCTCCGAGTTCGCCGTGTTCGGCCGCAACCACCTGCGCGGCCGTGCCCCCCTCGCCCGCGAGGGCCTTCCAGCCGCCCTTTGCGGTGTTGAGATACGCGGCGATCCGTCCGGCTTGCCCACACCTCGGTTCAGGACTCGGACCGCCTTCCGAAGGTCTATAGCCGTGCTGGCGGCCGAGGGCACGGCGGATCTGGTACCCGAGGGGGATCGAATCCCCGGCGGCGGTGCAATGCCCCTTTTCCTGGTCTGCGACAAGCAGCAAATAACGGTTAGTCGAAAGCGGCTTGCCGGTTGCGCCGCGAAGCACCAGGGCCGCTTCGAATGTTCCTCCCAGCGCCCCTTCGACCTTGCCGCAGTTCGGGCTATCTTGGGGTCGCCTGGCGGGCAATGTCCACGTCACGTTTAACATCCTCGAAGAGTTTCCACCAGTCGAGGCGGCGGGTGCGTGCAAGGAGCTGCGGCCGATAGCGGCTGCTTGCGACAGTGGCGTACCGGCGCCAGTGCTCGACGGCCTCGGTAAGTCGTGCCACCGCGGTCTCTTTGAGCTGCGGATCGCCGTCGCGGCGGAACCGCGCCAAAGCGACCGCACCTGCGATTTTTGCCGCGTAATAGTCGCCTAGGTGCGCCATCGCTTCGATGTCAGCCAAGGTAGCACGGAGCTCGTCCCCCGGCGCGCTGACCTTTTGTCGGATCGTCACAACGTGTTTCAGGGCGGTTCGCGCGTAGCGGTGCAACGTGCCTGCGACCTGAACCGGGGATATTCCCCGTTGCGAACGCCCGGCTGCGTTCAAGTAGTCGGAGATAGACAGGATTCCACTCCCCTCCATCGGCCGCACTTTGATGAAATCATCCACCGTGTGGAAGCCCTTCCGTTGGTCCATGCAACCCTCGACCGCCCACATGAAGTCCCAGTTCCGCCAGTGGAAGCGGTTCACCAGCGGGACAATGCGTGACGCCGCGACCCAGGCATCGTACACCGGGAGACCTCGAGCCTCCGGGAAACGGGCCGTGAGGACTTTTTCGAAAAAGGCGCGATCCAGGGACGGGTCGTATCCCAGCCGACCCCAGAGCATGAACTTGAACCAGTGTTTCTCTATCTCCAACCGGCGCTGTCTGCGGCCCTCGCGGGAGGCGAACTCGTAGCCCCAGACATAGCCGTCCGAGCCCATATGATAGCCGCCGGTGACCTCCGCGGGCGGCAGGTTGTGGAGAAATTCCCGCACGTAGTCGGGATCTCCCCAACGAAAGACGAATATGTCGTCATTGCGTAAATTCCACCACGACTTCACCCCATGGCGCTTGAGCTCGCGGACGAGTTTTTTGGCGAAGGGCGGCTTCGTGGAGGAGTACATGTGAGCGCGGGCGTACTTGAAGCTCACCTCGAAAGGGTCGGGGTACTTCGATCCGAACTCCCGCATCACTTCATCCAGCCCGGTTTGCCAAACACGGTGAATGAAACGTACTTTTCTGCCGGGCTGCTGTTTCTTGGCGTCCAGTACCCCGAGCCCGTAGGTACGCCAAAGCCACTTCTCCTTCGCGAACTCGTCATTGCGTTTGCGCATGTTTTCGCCAGCGGTTGTGCCGATCCCGGTGAGATCGGGATAGGTAAGGATGAGCTCGCGTACACATTGGCGCAGATATGCAATGGTCCTCGGATTGTCCTGAGCCGCCGTGATGCCGTACTTCCCCTCCGCGGCGTTCACCACAACGTTCCACGTAATGAAGTAGATTTCGATACCGCGTTCCCGAGCGTGCCGCATAACCCGCCGCCAAAAGGCGATCTTTTCGTCTATGGTCATTCGTTTTACCACCTTTAGGTGTTTGAAGACACCGGGGTACACGAACATCGGCTCCCGCCAGCTGCGCGGCTCGGCGCGCGGCTTAAGCGTCGTCACACACACGTCGGTGAGGGAGATTCCGGGGTAGCTTTGCAGCTTGATAAGAGACGGGAAGGGGTGTGGGTTCCATAAGGTGAGTGCGTTGTAGCGGTAGCGCGCCATATTGTCGAGAAAGTTGCGCCAGAAGTCGAATTCCCACATGTGCGGGATATTGGTCTGTGCCGAGTCACCCGTGTCATCGTAGCTCGGCGTTCGCGCGTCGAGGGGGATATTGAACTTGATACCCCGGCGGCGAACGAAAGGTCTCCGCTCCCGGTCGGAGAGGCCGTCCAGGCCGCCTTCGAGTCTCACGGCCTCGGCGATATCCAGCCCGGCATACATGGCGCCGTTCGCATCAGCGCCTATGGCCCCGTAAGTTTTCGCTTGCCCTGTACCTGTAGTCCGGAGCGCGTAGCCCTCAGCCGGAAGCGCAGGGACAGGGGCACCGCCCGCCTTCTTGAGTTGCTCAAGGAGCGTCGGGTTGCTAACGGCGACGATGATGCCTTTCA
>CAZGYL010000330.1:0-6052 GCA_964529985.1 uncultured Planctomycetia bacterium
GCCCCCATTCTCCTGACACACAGCTCCTTTACCGCTACCTGCGCTACTTCGACGGCATTTGCGCCAGCCACACAAGCGCAACGAACATGGGAACCGACTGGCGCGATAATGATCCGAAAGTTGAGCCTGTTGTTGAGATCTATCAGGGCTGTCGCCAGAACTACGAAATGCCCGGCGCGCCGCGCAGTATTACCGCCGGCCGCGCTCTCGGGGGCTGGCGCCCCCTCGGGTTTGTGTCAAAGGCGCTGCGAAAAGGCTATCGCCTTGGATTTCAAGCTTCAAGCGACCATATCTCAACCCATATAAGCTACTGCAACGTGTGGGTTTCGGATTTCTCTCCCGAAGGCATCGTTGCTGCAATGAAAGCCAGGCATGTTTATGGTTCAACCGACAACATTTTGGCTGTGGTGCGCTCGGGAGAGCATTTTATGGGAGAGGAATTCACGACCTCGGAGAAACCCGTCTTTGAGGTTTATCTAAGAGGCACCAAGCCTTTTGCAAAGGTCCATGTCATAAAGGACAGCCGTTACGTGCACACGGTTGAGCCTAATGCCGTTGAGGTGCGCTTCACCTGGACGGATTTCAGTGCAGGCCCCGGAGCGACGAGCTACTACTACGTGCGGGGTGAACAGGTCGATGGCGAGCTTGTTTGGGTTTCACCGATGTGGATCACCTATCGACCGAAATAAACTATCCTTGAAGCAGCGCGCTTCAGGCCGGCTGAGGCCGCCCGGCGAAGGCCTTGGAATCCGGCTGCTGTTTGATCGGAGGCGGATCTCCCATGTTGAGAGTTTTGCTCACCGACCCCCACAAGCGGCACTTGCTGCTCACAGCCTTTACAGGTGCTGCGCTTCTTGCATACGTGGGAGGCGTTCTGCGCTCAATCGCCGGCATTGACGTTGCTCTTCTCACCGCGCTGCTCGGGGGATGGCCCATCTACTATGCCGCAGTAAGCGGACTTCTTGCAGGATCGATTTCAGCGGATCTTGCGGTCGCCCTTGCAGCTTTCGCTGCATGCGCGATCGGCCAGTATGTGGTCGCCGCCGAAGTTATCCTGATAATGTTGATCGGCGAAGCTCTGGAGCATACCGCTGTAGGCAGGACGCGCGCGGCTATCGAAGCATTGCTTTCTCTGCGCCCCCGCGAAGTTTGTGTGTTGAGGGAGGGAGCCGAAAACACCGTACCTGTTGAGCAAGTCGCCCCCGGAGAACTGGTTCTTGTAAGACCCGGAGAGAAAATCCCTGTAGACGGACGCGTTCAAGAGGGTTTTTCAGCGGTCGACCAGAGCCCGATAACCGGTGAGAGCCTTCCGGTTGATAAAGCGCCGGGAGATCCTGTCTTTGCCGGCACCATAAACTGCCACGGAAGTTTGAAGATTATTGTTGAGAAGGTCGGTGGGGGCACCACCCTTGAGAAGATCATACACCTTGTGGAAGAGGCCGAGGCGCGTAAGGCCCCTGCACAGCGGCTTGCCGACAGGTACGCAAAGTACTTTGTTCCGGTGGTTCTGCTTACAGCAGCCGCTACGTACGCGCTTTCCAAGGACGTGGTGCGGGCGGTAAGCGTGCTTGTCGTGGCTTGCCCTTGTGCGCTTGTCCTTGCAACTCCCACCGCGGTTGCAGCAGGCATTGGAGGGCTTGTGCGCAGAGGTATTCTGTGTACAGGCGGCTCAGTGCTTGAAGCGCTCGGCAAACTCAAAGCCGTTGTTTTCGATAAGACGGGAACGCTCACAAAAGCCCGGCTTGCCGTAACCCACATAGTTACGGCAAGCGATGCCGCCGGAGAGCAAGAACTGCTCGGGCTTGCTGCAGCCGTGGAATCCTTCTCTGAACACCCTATAGGCCGGGCGATTGCAGAAGAAGCTCAGAAGCGCGGCCTTGAAATTCATAAGGCTTCAAGGTTCGCCGCCTTCCCGGGCCTAGGCGCAGCCGCTTTTGTGGGTAGGGCGGCTGTCCGAATCGGCAACGAACGTTTTCTCAAGAAAGAAGGAATCGCCGTTCCGCCTCAACTCAAGCAAGCGTGGCAAGAGGCTGCAAGCCAGGGTGCGACCGTTGTCTTTGTAGCAAAAGGCAAACAAGCACTCGGCCTGATCGGCGTCAGGGATACGATAAGGCCCGAGGCCCGCTCCGCCATCTCCGCACTCAGGGAGTTGGGCATAGAAAAGCTCCTCATGGTGACCGGAGACTCGGAAGCGCCGGCACGCTATGTTGCGCGGGAGCTGGGGCTTGAAGAAGTCCGGAGCTCCCTTCTACCAGAACAGAAAGTTGGGGTCGTCCAAGAGCTTCGCACCAGCTTCCCGCCGGTCGCCATGGTGGGAGACGGGATAAACGACGCACCGGCGCTTGTGGCTTCCGATGTAGGTGTTACGCTGCGCGAGATCGGCACTGACGTTGCAGTCGCTTCTGCTGATGTGATCATTGTCGGGGATGATCTCCGAAAACTGCCTGAAGCGGTCAAGCGCGGCCGCAAGACGCTGCGCGTTATTTGGCAGAACATCATCGGCTTTGCATTCGCCTTCAATGCTGCAAGTGTTGCTGCGGCCTCTCTCGGATACATAACACCGCTTGCAGCAGCTGTTCTCCACCAGGTAAGCTCGCTTATCGTCTGCCTCAACTCTCTGAGACTCCTTGCAGACCGCGAGTATGTTTTGCGCAAAGCAAAGCTTGCAGCAGAAAGCTTGAGAGCTTTTGCCTTGCGGTACCGCAGGCCGGCTTTTACAGGTGCCGGCTTTTTGCTGGTTGCAGCTTACATTCTAAGCGGGCTTCACTTCGTGCCTCCCGGAAGCGTAAGTGTCATCCGCACGTTTGGTAAGGTTGAAAAACCGCTGGGTCCCGGCCTTCACTACAGGCTGCCTGTTCCTTTCGGCCGGCATACCATCGTTTCAAAAGCAAGGGTACGCCGCACCGAAATCGGGTTTCGAACGGTACGCATGCAACAGGCGGAGCCTCAAGCTTACGAATGGAACGTGCAACACCGGGGTGGAAAGTATGTGCGGCAACCCCAGGAAGCTGAAGTGTGGACAGGCGAGGAAACCCTTGCAGATGTCAATATGGTGGTCCATTGGCGGGTCGTGGATCCGAGGCTTGCCGTGGTCAAATGGGGAGATGACCAGGCGGAATGGGAGCGCTTGATCCGGGTCCTTTCCGAAGCCTCACTGCGTGGTGCAGCTTCGCGTTTTCCGCTGAGCGACCTTCTTAATGAGAACAGAAAGGCCGTGGAAAAGGAAATCCTGGCTTTGCTTAAGGTCAAGCTTAAGCGCTGCGCGCCTGCTTTTTCAGCTCTCTCGGTCTATTTGGGCGATGTTCATCCACCTGCCGACGTCGTGCCCGCATACCGCGAGGTTGCAGCGGCTATGGAGGGAAAAGAGGCGAAGATCAACGAGGCCCAAGCCTACAGCTTCGAGGTCACCGCACGGGGACGGGCTGAGGCGGAAGCCACGGTTCAGAAGGCCCGGGCCTTTAAAGCCGATCGGGTTGAACGTGCCCGCGGGAGAGCTTACCGTTTTCTCGCTCTCCACAAGGCGTGGGCCGTGCAGCCTGAGGTTTCGACTCTGCGCGTCACCATTGATACGATCGCAGCCGTGTTGAGCGGCAAGAGAAAAATCATAGTCGACAAGCCCCCGAAGGGAACGAGGCGCCAGGTCTTTCTGGGACCGTGGGGGCTGCTGAGGGCGCTTACAGGTACCGGAGAAACCCCTAGGCAGGGAGAACAAAAACAGGGAGGAGTCGGGCAATGAAAAGAAGAGTGAGCTTGCTCGTTGCCGCCGCCTTGATACTTTTGTTCGCGGTGCGCTCCCTGGTCTTCGTAGATGAGACGGAGTTCCGGATTGTAACCCAATTCGGGAGGCCCGTACGCACGCTTAAGGAAGCGGGGCTACACTTCAAGCTCCCGTACCAGTCTACGATCACGGTTGACAGGCGGATCCAGTTGTATGATCCCCGGCCGAGCGAATTTTTGGCGGCTGAGAAAAAAAACATTGACCTGGACGTATATCTCTGCTGGCGTGTGACCGATCCTAAGGCCTTTTATGAAGCGGTGGCGGATAAGCTGGGCGCCGAAGCCGCGCTTCACGATGTGGTGTTTTCAGAACTTGCAGCCCAAATCGGCAAAACACCGCTTGAGGCTCTCCTCACGACCGACCCTTCGCAACATCGGCTCCAGCAAGTGGTTGACGCCGTACGTAAGCGCTCTGCCGAACGGGCAGCTGAGTTCGGGATTGAAATCGTTGATGTCGGAATAAAACGGATCAGTCAGCCGGCTCAGATACGGAACAGCGTTTTTCAGCGTATGAGGGCTGAGAGGGCCCGACTGGCGCGCAAATATCGGGCTGAAGGTGAAGAACAAGCGACCAAGATAAGAGCTCAGGCTGATAAGGAGCGGGCGGTCGCGCTTGCTCAGGCCTACGCTCAAGCCGAAAGGACCCGCGGCGACGCTGAAGCCGAAGCGACAAAGATCTACGCGGAAGCGCACGGCAAGGACCCGCAATTGTATCGCTTGCTGCGCACCCTTGAGGCATACAAAACAATGTTCGACGACAAGACGACTCTTCTCCTTTCCGGCGATTCCGAGCTCTTTGAATTTCTCACGCGTTTCACCGAAAAAACCGCCTCACCTGAATCAAAGTAGGAGGGCTGCAGGGTGGGATCCGGACACCTTCACCGAGAAAACACGCATAAGGAAGGCCGCCCGGGCTCAGGAAAGCTTCCTGCGGGCTTTCTACCCGCTTTCGCCCTTTTGGCGCTTCTGGTCTATGTTGCCACGGGAGTCTATACGGTGGCCCCGAACGAGCGGGCATTTGTGCGGCGTTTCGGGAAAGCTTTGCCGAGGCTCAGGCTTCCCGGACTTCATGTGGGATTACCGGCCGGCTTGGATAAAGTGGTCAAACTTAAGGTCAACGAACGCAAGCGCGTTGGAGTCGCGCTTACTCTGGCTGAGCGGGCTCTGGGGCTTAAGGCGGATCCTCGAAAAGCCGAAGGCCTTACCGGCGATCGCAACCTGCTTGTTATCCCCGCTGTTGTGACCTACAGGATCGCCGATCCCAAAGCTTACTTGTGCTCGGTTGCTGATCCGGCCGGCGTTGTCCGTGCCGTCTCAGCCTCAGCGCTCACCTCGCTCATAAGCCGAATGCCGGTTGACGATGTCTTGACTGTACGGCGCAATGAGATCGCCTGGAAAGCGGTCCAAGAGGCGCAGCGTAAGCTCGATGCCCTCGGTATCGGTGTTGTGATCACCTGGATATCGCTTGAGGGTTTGGCGCCGCCGCGGGAAGTAGCCGATGCCTTCCGGGAAGTCGCCCAAGCAAAGGAGGACAAGGAGAGGATGATCAACGAAGCCCGCGGCTATGCTGAAAGGCTTAAGCCGCTCACCCGCGGTGAGGTCCAAAAGATTCTCACAGACGCTGAGGCTTTTGCAGAAGAAGTGGTCAAGAAGGCCCAGGGTGAGGCGGATAGATTCTTGAAAATCGCAGCCGAATTCGCAAGCGACAGGGAACTTACCGCAAGACGGCTGATATTGGAGACGCTCGAAAAAGTACTTCCGCGCGTTAAGAAGGTGCTGGTCGGCAAAGACGCACGGCAGGAGCTGGATTTGCAGCTTCTGGAGGAGAAGTAGTGAGGCAGAAGATCGCGGCCGCAATTGTGGTCCTGCTTATCCTCTCAGCTGTGATCTTCTTCAACAACAAGGCCGGCGGGCCTGTCGGAACCGAGCAAGAGGGCGTCGCTCCTGAGCAAACCGTAACGGCGCTCTACGATGCGTGCAGTCGGGGGGACACCGAGGCATATTTGAAACTTGTAGGCGGGCCGCTTGAAGCACAGGCGCGCCAAGCCCTCAGGCAGCAGGGCGACGAAGCGTTCGCGCGATCGCTGAAGCAGACCGTCAAAGGGCTGAAGGGGGTCGCCGTAAGGAGGATCCGGCGCAGTCCGCAAGGCGGTTGGGTCGTTGAAGCTGAGCTTGTTTTCGCGAATCGCATAGAAACACAAAATCTTGAACTTGTCTTGCAACAGGGTCGCTGGGTGGTACTATCACGCACTCAGGCGCAGATCAGAAAGCCTTC
>CAZGYL010000331.1:0-6022 GCA_964529985.1 uncultured Planctomycetia bacterium
AGTCTGTGTGTAACACCGCTTCTCCCCCTTCCGAGCCCTTCCACCTTGGCTTTGGGTGAACGTTTGGTGGGACTTGTCCTTCTTGTGGTAAACGAACTTGCAGTCGGATTCATTTTCGGTCTTGCAGTCAGCTTGTTCTTTGCTGCGGTCCAGTTCGCCGGGCAGGTGATCGCCCAGCAGATAGGCCTCGCCCTTGCAGGTGTCATCGACCCGATCTCAAACGTACGCGTTTCTTCGCTGGGCCAACTCAAATACATACTTGCCGTCGGTGTTTTCGTGGCCGCGAATCTTCACCTTGAGCTTGTCGCGGTCATTCGGAGGAGCTTTGATTTGGTTCCCGTGGGCTCGACATTGGCGTGGCCTCAGGCCGCAGAAATCCTCGTGCGGGGGCTCGGAGGGGCTATGTGGATTTTCGCCCTCAGGGTCGCTCTGCCGGCCATGGTCGCGCTTTTCCTTGTTACGGTCGGCTTGGGCTTCATCGCAAGGAGCGTTCCTGAGATCAACATATTTATCGTAGGATTCGGACTTCAGGCCCTTGTGGGGCTTTGGCTTCTTTACCTGGCGGTGCCGCTCCTTGTCGACCTTTTCAGAGAGGGAGCGGATTGGTTTTGCGAAAACGCCGCCGGACTTCTGACGTGGGTCAGAAGCGGGTGATCGACGATGCCGCCTGACGATTACACCGAAAAGACCGAACCGGCTACGCCGCGCAAGCGACAGGAAGCGCGCGAACGCGGGCAGGTGGCCAAGAGCACGGATTTGAACGTGGCTCTCATCCTGCTCGGTGCTTTTCTCGTGCTTGCGGTATGGGGCGAGCACATGGCCGGGAAAATCGCGGCGTTTGTAAGGAGCTGTTTAAACCAGGCCGACTCTCCGGTTCTCGACCCGTCCGGGGCGCCGGCGTTTTTCAGCGGTGTGGTCGTGCAGGCCGTCGGTGTCGTGCTTCCTTTCGCGCTGGTGTTGGCTGTGGTGGCTTTTGTTTCGAACTTCATTCAGGTCGGCGCTGTTTGGGCGGGCAACGTGCTTTCGCCGGACATCGACAGAATAAATCCGACCCGGGGGTTCTCCAGGATATTTTCCATGCGCGGGCTTGTGCGTACCGTCATGGGTGTAGGGAAGCTCTTAGCGGTTGCGATTGTTGTTGTTTGGGTTCTCGGTGCTTACCTTTCCCCTGGCTCTTCCAAGAGCCTTTTTGCTCTTTTCAGCGATGATCTCGGTTCTTCCTTCCGCATGGCCAAAGACGCGGTGTGCTCGCTCGGACTTGCCTGCGCTGCGGCGATGTTGATCTTGGCCGTGCTTGATTACGGATATCAGAGGTGGCAGTACGAGCGGGATCTGCGCATGACGCGGCAGGAAGTGAAGGAAGAGCTGAAGAGGTTTGAAGGCGACCCGAAGATGAAGGAAAGGCGCAGGCGCATGCAGCGCCAGATCGCCTTTCAGCGATACCTGAAAGAAGTTCCCAAGGCTGATGTCGTTGTAACGAACCCCACTGAATACGCGGTGGCGCTGGCGTATAAACCCGAGCGCGACAACGCGCCCCGGGTGGTGGCAAAGGGCGAAGGCCTGCTTGCCGCCAGGATCCGTGAGGTTGCGGTTGAAGCCGGCGTGCCGGTGGTTCAAAGGCCTCCTTTGGCCCGCGCTTTGTACCGGCAGGTGGAAGTGGGGCAGGAGATTCCCAGGGATTTGTACGAAGCTGTGGCGGAAGTTTTGGCTTACGTGTGGCGTTTAAGCGGCAAGAGGAAAGAACAGCTCGTGTGAGAAACACCGGGTAGAGAATGGCTGGATTTGCAGGAGCTCAGTCGGTTCAAATAGCGCTTACAGGCGCCCGGCGGCATATGGACGTCGGTGTGGTTTTCCTGATTTTGGGGCTGCTTGTAATAATCTTCATCCAGCTGCCGCCGGCTGTGATGGACTGTGCTTTGGTTTTCAATATAACGCTTTCGATAGTCATACTGCTTACCACCATTTACGTACCGAAGCCGCTTGAGTTTTCGGTCTTCCCTTCGCTTCTTCTGGTAACCACTCTCTACCGTTTGGCGCTGAATATAGCTACCACGCGCTTGATCCTCGGCAACACGAGCAGGGGCGAAGAGGCTACCGCCGCAGCAGGGAAGGTGATCCAGGCCTTCGGGCTTTTTGTCGCCGGGAACAATCCTGTGGTGGGGCTTGTGGTTTTTGCGATCATAGTGGTCATACAATTCGTCGTCATAACGAAGGGCGCAACAAGGATCTCCGAAGTGGCCGCGCGCTTCACGTTGGATGCCATGCCGGGGAAACAGCTCAGTATCGATGCGGATCTGAACGCAGGACTTATTGATGAGGAAACGGCGCGCAAGAGGCGTGCCGAGGTGATGCGCGAGGCGGACTTCTACGGCGCCATGGACGGTGCAAGTAAGTTCATTCGGGGAGATGCGATCGCAGGCATTCTTATTACTCTGGTGAACATACTCGGCGGGTTGATAATCGGTGTTTCACAGCGGGGGATGAGCTTTTCCGAGGCGGCTGATGTTTTTACGAAACTGACCATAGGCGATGGCCTGGTGAGCCAGGTACCCGCCCTTGTCATAAGCGTCGCTGCGGGTCTTATAGTGACGCGAAGCACGGCGCGCCAGGATTTGGGCCGGGATCTTGTAACTCAGATCTTTTCAAATCCGAAGAGCCTTTTTATTACAGCGGGATTCCTTCTTGTGCTTGTGCCCTCAGGGCTTCCGGTTCCGGTACTGCTTGCTCTTTCTGCGGTCTGTGCGGGCGCAGGCTGGTTTCTGATGAAGGCCCAGCAGGAGGAGGCGAAGCGCAAAGCCGCGCAGGCAAGAGAAAAGGCGAAGAAAGCGCCCAAGGACGTAAAGGAAGAAGCTCTGGCGCTTGATCCATTGGAGATCGAGGTCGGCTACGGGCTGATTCCGATCGTTGAAGGAGGCCCCGGAGGTTCGCTTCCCGACCGCATTGCGGCGATCCGCGAAAAGATCGCTTTTGAACTGGGGTTCGTGGTGCCTCCCGTGCGTATAAGAGACAACATGCAACTGCGACCGAACCAGTATGTGGTGAAGTTGCGGGGAGTCGAAGTCGCAAGGTGGGAACTCGAACCGAACTCGTTTCTCGCCATGCCGCCGGGAGGTGACGCAGAAACTCTGCGCGGAAAGGAGACAAGGGAACCTGCGTTCGGGCTTCCGGCTTGGTGGATCGGTGAGGGAGAAGTTCCGCGGGCCGAAGCTTTGGGTTACACGGTTGTCGATCCCACAAGCGTCATGGCCACGCACCTGGCGCAACTTATTCGGCGTTACGCGGCTGATCTCCTGACGAGAGAGGAGGTCAACAGCCTGCTTGAACATCTCAAGCAACGGTCCAGCGCGGTTGTAAACGAAGTGGTGCCCGATCTCCTCAAGCTGGGACAGATTCAAAAAGTCCTGCAGAATCTGCTTCGCGAAGGGGTCTCGATACGGGATCTTGAAACGATCCTCGAGACGTTGGCCGACTGGGCGCCGAGAACGAAAGACCCTGAAATCCTCACCGAGTACGTGAGACACAGCCTGAGCCGCGCCATTTGCTCGAAGTACACCGACAAGGACGGCAAGCTGCATGCCGTTACGCTTGATCCGAACGTTGAAGAATATATCGCCAACGCGATCGAACGTACCGACCGCGGCTCTTACCTGGCGCTGAGCCCGGAGGTCTCCCGGCGGCTTCTTGAGAACACCCTCGAGCAGCTCAAGAGCCTGGCGGCCGAAGGACGTCCGCCGGTTGTGGTCTGCTCGCCGCAGATACGTGCGCATCTTCGGAAACTTCTTGCGGCGCACGTCCCCGACGTGGCCGTTTTGTCTCTGAGTGAGATCCAGCCGGATGTCTCTGTTGAGGTGGTGGGAAACGTAACGGTGAACGTGTGAGAAGCACAAGGCGAACGGACAAGGAGGCGGAGCTTTGCACCTGCGAAAGATAGAAGCATCGTCGTACCGGGAAGCATTGGCGAAGGTGCGTGCCGTCTACGGTGACGACGCTCTGATTGTAGGGACAAGAACCCTCCAGCGCGGAGGCGTTCTGGGCTTAGGCGGCAAGCAGGTGGTGGAAGTTTACGTTACGGACATGAAAAAAAGACTCGACCACCTTCGCGCCGCACGCGCGCAGGCACGAGGCGCCGGTGTCCAAACCGAAAGCGAGCTGGCGGCCGCGCCTCCTCCCGCTTCCCGTGAATCCCAGAGAGAGCAGACGCTTGCGGGTTCTCCTCCGGCGGAGAAGTACCGCGGAGAGGGAGGAGCTCCTTTCGGGGCCCAAGTTCAGAGTGCGCCGGATGATGATTTTTCCCGTCGTCTGCAACAGATAAACCAAGCTCTTGAAGAGCTGCGCTCTCAGGTTCACAGGCTGCTGCGGCGCTCTGAGGGCCCTCCTTGGGGACACAGAGTTCTTGAGGACGCCTACGCGCTGCTTCGGGATCTTGATGTTGAGGATGAGCTTGCGCGCCGCATCTTGGACCGTCTTGACAAGCAGATTCTGCCCTCTGACGGTTCGCTTGAGCCTGCGGCCTTGCGCGGTCTTCTGGCTGCGCATGTGGCTCGGTTTATCGAGGAAACCGGCGGCAAGAGCACGCCGCTCCAGGGTGGGGTTCACATGCTTGTGGGGCCCACCGGGGTGGGGAAGACCACGACCATTGCGAAGTTGGCCGCCCGTGAAAGGTATGTTTTCGGCCGGAAGGTGGCTCTTGTGACCCTTGACACCTTCAGGATCGCCGCTGTGGATCAGCTGCGCAAGTACGCGGAGATAATCGGTCTTGAGCTCAAAGTGGCGACCGATCCGAGCGGTTTCCGGGAGGCGGTCGAGTCTCTTGCGGATCGAGATGTGATTTTTGTGGATTCAGCCGGCCGGAGCCCGGCCGATGAGATGCGGGTGGGAGAGCTTGAAGCTTTCGCCCGTGCGGTGCCTGAGGCCCTTGTGACCTTGGTTGTGAGTGTTACGGCAGGCGCCCGCACGGTAAGGCGGGCGATCGAGAAATTCAAGCGCCTTGGTTTCGGCAGTTTGATCCTCACCAAGGTTGACGAAACGCAAAGTCCGGGGGTGATCCTCTCGGCTGTAGACGAAGCGCGCCGTCCGGTGATTGCGGTTACGAACGGGCAAAACGTTCCGGACGACCTTGAGGCAATGGATCCCCAAGCTCTTGCGGACCTCATGCTTCGGGGAGGGTGATCATGGATCAGGCCGCGCGTCTGAGAGAACTGGCCCGTAGAGGGCGCAACCGAAGTTTTGCCGTGCTCAGCGGTAAGGGAGGCGTGGGAAAGACGAATCTTTCCCTTGCATTGGCCCTTACCGCGCAGCAGGCCGGTTACTCCACGGTTCTCTGGGATGCCGATTTCGGATTGGGCAACTGCGACGTACTGCTAGATGTTTCGCCGCGGGGCACGAGCTTGGACGTTTTGTGCGGGAACTGGAGCTTGGACGATGCACTGACCCCTTGCGCGGGCGGGCTTACTTTGCTTGCCGCACCTTCCGGTGTGCACGACAACCTTTGGAAGAACCAGGAGGGCAGGCTGAAGGCGAAGCGGCTCTTTGAAGAGCTCGGGCGGCGTTACGAGGTGGTGGTCGTCGATGCCCCCGCCGGGGTCGGAGATGTAGTCGTCTCAGTGGGGCTTTGGGCCGATACGGTGCTTCTTGCCACAAGCCCCGAGGTTCCGGCTGTAGCTGATGCCTACGCCACGGTGAAGGTTATCGCACACGCCGGAAGAAGGAGCGGGATAGGGCTTGTTGTGAACCTGGCCGCAGCCCCGGGGGAAGCGGAGAAGATAGGCGCGCGGATTGCGCACGTAGCGGAACGCTTCGTGGGCGCGCGCGTATCGCTTCTGGGGTGGATCCCTGCGGATTCGCACGTGCCGCTTGCAGTAAGCAGGCGCAGACCTTTTACGCTTGCTTTCCCGGAATGCCCTGCTTCGCTTGCGGTGCGGCGGCTTTGGGAGCGGATCGCCGAGCAGAGTCCCGTGGGTTCTGCGGCGTTGTCGAAGTGAGGTGCTTATGGTGAAGGACCCGGCGGGTTTACCGCGTAGAT
>CAZGYL010000332.1:0-6017 GCA_964529985.1 uncultured Planctomycetia bacterium
CATCCACCCCGCGGAAGGATTTCTCGCTTAAGACCTCAACTGGAATCTCTTCGCCTTTGAAGCGCAGCTTTTTCCCTTTCGATCGCGGAGAGGCGTAAAGCTTGAGGGACTTGACCGGGAAGTTGCGCTTCTCAAGTACCTTGAGCATTTCCTGCCCGACTGCACCTGTGGCACCACAGACAGCAACGCGCACAGACACGGGGTCCTCCTTTACTACCTGAAACCGCTGAAGCTGCTCTCCTCCGGGGTACTCAAGCCGAGCCGCCCCTCCGCCCTCGGGCCGCAGGGATTGCTCAGAGCCTTTTCCGCCGAACCGGACAAGTCCACCAATAATAGCGAATTTCCGCCGAGGACTCAACGAACCTACAGATTTAGCCGAAGCTCAAGTCAGGGAGGACGAGAAAGAGCGTACCACCGGTGGAGATGATATGGACGCGGAGTTGCGTGAGCCTGACGGCGCAGGTACTATGGAGGAAGAGCCGCGGACGAATGCCGACCGGACCTGTATGAAGCCGCCAGGTGATTTTTCCTCCGTTCGGGTGGTCAATGGCGTGAGAATCATTGGCCCTGGTCTTTTCACCAGGGATCCTGATGGCCGCCCTCTGAGCCCGATCGCTACAGTATTCCCCCGATTCGAAACCATTGTCACGGGGCGGGGAATCCATGCCACTCAAGCTGAAATTTTCCTTGAGTACCTGCAGGAGCAGTGCCGGGACGACGGAGAACGCTTGGACGCCGAAACCGAAAAGGAGGTTTTGGACGACGCTGTAGCGCTCATCGTGCGGGACGGCAGGGTTTTGCTCCGCTCCGATCCGAAGCGAATGGACCGTGTTTTCGCAGCGGATGAGCTTCTCAGGCGGCTGATACCCAAGGAGAAGATACAGTTTACAGGCGCACACCTGCCGGAGGTGAGAACCGCCCTCAGACGGCGCGGTGAGAGCTGGCGTATTACTCCTACTCCCCGCGACGTCGAAGAAATGTGCGGCTTCATTGAAGCGAGTAAGGTTACCGTAGGAACCAACACGGTCTACTACCATAACGCACCTACGGGCGGCAGGTTCCTGACCTACGAGAACTTCATTCGCATAAGGCCGCTTATTCGGGACAACCCGCAGGAAGCGCTCGCAAGCCTGAACGAGATTTTGGACTTAACGGAGCTCATAAACGATCAGGGGGCCCGTGAGCTGAGTTTTTTCCTGCCCGCCGGCCGCAGCCTTGATACCTCACCGCTTAGGGCCGCGGTTGAGGAGCTGAAACGGCCGGGCGGTTCCGTTGAACTGGCCTTGCAGCACTTCGACAGTTTCGCACGGGCGTTTGCAGAAGCCGCAGGTGCAGAGCTTCTTGTCGATGATCCTTCGTGTGCTGTTTGGCGTAAGACCATGTACTGCCGGCTTTCCGACATCAATGAGGAAGCGGTTGAAGAATGGACTCTGGGCCTCAGCTCCGAGTTCTTTCTGAACGTAAAGTGGCTTCCGGGCGCCAGAATAACCAAGGACGGTGTTTGCTTTGAGCCTAACTGCGAGAGTAGGGTGCAGCGGCTCATTGAGTATTACCTTCAGGAATGGGAAGGCCTTATTTCGATCAACGTCGGGCGGATCGCCTCGCCTCAGGCGACACGCGAGCGCGCGGGGGGTGAAAGGCGCGATGTCTACCTGGTAGTCCTCAGCCTTGCCGACGGCCGCGAGGATATCAGAATCGTGCGCATGATAAAGTGGGACGTAACCCACCGCCTTGATCGGGGGATGTCGCTGAACCAAGCGATCGGGGAGACGCTTCAGTACCGCGAGTACATTTTTGATCGCCTCAAGGCCACCGAGCTTCTCGGCATCCCCGTTCCAAAGTACAGTGCGATAGAGCTTACCGAACACAGACCCGGGTTGGGGTGGATCCCGATCATTTACTTTGACAGGCCCTACTTCCCCGGGATAGCCACTGACAAGATTCCCCTTTCGTACTACAAGAATACGGAATTTGTGCTCAGGCTGGCCCCGCTTCTCGGGCAAGCCGCGGCGACAAGCGCCGTATTGGGCCGCGCGAATCCTGAAACGTACCATGTGTTTTTCGACGATGGGGATGAAATCATTCAGCTTGACGAGCAGGGGTTGCCCGCGCGGATTCTTCTTGCAGATACCACAGGATCGTTTACAGATTGGGTTTCGCCGGTCGAAAGGCTGCTCTTCCACTGCTATGAGCACGTAGCTACACATTTGGGAAGGGCCCGGGTTCAGGGCGTACCTGCTTCTGCATTGGCTGAAGCCGTCAGAGCGTTCGCTTCGGGCGTTGCGGGCGAAATCAATCGGCTTAAGGAGGGGCTTGATCAAGGAGGCCTAAAGCGGCTTCAAGCTGAATTCGGCCGGCGGAGCTGCGAACCGGGTGGGATACGGAACCGCGTTGAGGGCGTGATCAAACGCCTCAAGGAGGCGGATCCCGAAGCTCTGCGGCTCGGTGCAGAAAAGAGTCCCGCCTTCCACCCTTTCCTGCCCGGTTGAAGCCTCCGCCTCTTATCTTTTGTCTCGAATCCTGCGAATGATCTCAAGTGTACGGGCGACCGCTTGTTCGATTGCCCCGAAATCGCGCTTTTGGAGAAGGTCCTTGCGGATCAATTTGGATCCCATACCCACGCACGCGGCGCCTGCTTCGAACCACGTGCGCAGGCTTTCCTCTGTAGGCTCGACTCCGCCGGTAGGCATGATCGAAGTCCAAGGGCAGGGGCCGCGCACGGCTCTGACGAACGCAGGTCCGCCGACTTGCCCGCCCGGAAAGATCTTCACGATTTCAGCACCCAATTCTTCCGCCCGCGAGATTTCGGTTGCACTGCCGCAACCCGGCAGATAAGGGATTTTCCGGCGGTTTGCGGTTCGAGCGCACCCTTCGTCAAGAACAGGCCCGACGATAAAGTCGGCTCCCGAAGCTATATAAAGCGCACAGGTCGGTGCGTCTATGACGGAACCGACCCCGAGAGCCACTTGGGGCAGTTCCTTTTCAGCCCATTTGGTAAGCTCGCAGAAAACTTGATAGGCTCTGTCCCCCCGGTTCGTAAACTCAACGCAACGAGCCCCGCCCCGCGCGCAAGCACGCACTACCTCCTGCGCGACCTCCACCTCCGGGTGGTAAAAGATCGGCACAAGGCCGTCTTCAATCATACGCTGCAAAACTTCCAAGCGGCTGAAACGTGCCATCGCTGCTTGCTCCTTCTCCTTTGAACTGTTGCGGTGCCGGAGCACCAGTTTAGCCGAGCAGCCGGCCGAAGCGCCAGATATAGCCGTGCAAGCCGAACTCCGGCTAATATGAGCGCTATGGAAAGGAAAGTACTTGTAGTGGGCGTGCCTGCTTTGGATATTCTGGTTGCAACGGGCGGAGTTTTGCCCGCATTCGGCCGTACCGAATACGTGAAGGGGGTTCTTTTCCAGCCCGGCGGCTGCGCGCTTAACGCAGCGGTTGTTCTTTCAAGGCTTGGAGTGCGAACCGTTTTTGCCGGGCTTAGAGGCGACGACCAGGCGGGAAGACTGCTTGAGAACCTTCTCTCCGGAGAGAAACTTGACCTGAGCCGGCTCGGGGTCCGCGAAGGCCGGCCCACTACAGTCTGCATAGGCTTTTACGGTAGAGGAGACGACAGGGGCTTTCTGCTTTCTTACGGTGCGGGGGAGGAGCTGACGCTCAATGACGTCGGGCGCCTCTCGGGCTTTTCCGCTTTGCATGTAGGAGGTGCCGCGGGCCTCGGGCGGCTTGCTGTTGAGGAGCTTTTCTCTGCAGCTAAGGGTGCAGGTGCTCTTACGACACTGGACGTGGAAAACAGCCCGGCGCTTGAGAATGCTGATCGACTTTGGGCTTCACTTCGTTGGGTTGACTGGTTCATGCCGTCTGAAGAAGAAGCGCTGCGAATGACAGGAACCGGCAACCTTCAAGCAGCGATTTCAAAGCTACGTAGTTTCGGTGCACGCGGTATTATTGTAACGCGCGGAGCGCGAGGGGCTTTGGTCTCAGACTCGGAACGTAGCCTTGAGGTGCCCTCGCCGCAGGTGCAGGCGGTAGACGGGACCGGTGCCGGGGACAGCTTTGCGGCAGGGTTTATCGCAGCTATGCTGTGGGGATTCGACCCGGTTGAGGCGGCGCGCTTCGGCTGTGCCTGCGGAGCAAAAGCTACCACCTGTCCGGGGGCGACCGGAGCTGTGCGCTCGCTCGGTTCGGTGCTTGAGCTGTTGGACCCTGATTTGCGGGTGGAAGCGGAGCGCAGGGCTTCGGAGTCGAACGCCGGCTGAAGTCAGGCGGTGCGGGAAAGGAGAGAGGTGCTGTGGCGCGAGAGGTTGACTTCAGACTGTACGTGATAAGCGATAGAAAGATTTGCGCGCCCCGGGTGTTGACCCTTGTCCTGAAGCAGGCGGCGCAAGTAGGGGTGCGGGCGTTGCAACTTCGAGAAAAAGACCTCTCGGCGCGTGAACTCTACAGGCTTGCGCTCGATGTGCAGGAAAACGTAAGCCGATACGGTACAAAGCTGCTTATAAACGACAGGGCGGATATAGCGGCGGCGGTCGGCGCTGCAGGGGTTCACCTTACCGAGCGCAGTATGCCGGCCGGAGCCGCGCGGCGTATCCTGGGCGAAGAGGCCTTGATCGGAGTGTCCGCCCACACTGCAGAAGGAGTGCTTGCGGCCGAGCAAGACGGCGCGGACTTTGTGCTTCTGGGCCCGGTCTTCAGGAGTCCCAGTCACCCTGAGATTCCGCCTCTCGGGCTTCATGCCCTGGAGCAGATTGTTCAGAGGGTTAAGATCCCTGTCTTTGCAATAGGCGGGATAACTCCTGAGAATGCGCGGGAATGCCTTGAGGCAGGGGCTCACGGTGTGGCCTGTATCAGCGCGGTGGTAGGCGCGCAGAGTGTAAGAAGTGCTGTCCGTGCGTTTAAGCGAGCTTTGGGCGGAATACTGTAGAGCTTTGGGAGAGGATTCTTTCAGCGCTGCTTGAGCGGCTCAAGCACAACGGCGCCGTTTGCCTGCATGAGAGGCACCAGAAGGCGGCCGCGGCTATCGATTCCTATATCGGCCGGCGTGGTGAGACCGCTGTAAACCGCTTTAAGTCCGCCTCTCCGGGTGAATCTGTAAATCGTTCCGCGCGTGAAGCTCGAAACGTACAGATTGCCGGCTTTATCGTAGACCGCACCGTCGAAGTTTCCCAAGCCTTTGGGCTCGGCATCGAATATTTTCCGCACTTTTCCCTCCAGCGTTATCTCCAGGATCTTGCCGGGGCCCCAGGTGACGCAGGTAAGGGATTTTCCGTCCGGAGCGGGCACGATACCGTTCGGCGGGTATTTGAGTTCGCAGAGGATCTTGCAGCTGCGCAGGCCGGGATCGAGCTCAAGTATCCTGCGCGTACCTGTATCGGTTACATAAATCTTCCCTTTAAGCGCACAGATGTCGTTTAGAAATTTCGGCCTCATGGGCGTAAGCCTCAAAGCCCGAATGAGTTTCCCGGTCTTGATATCGAACGCCCTCACCGAAGTGATGTCGGTAAGGTAGAGCTTGCCCTGATAAACCGCCATGCCTTTAGGGCCGTTCAAAACAGGGCCTGCGGCCCGCCCTGAGATAAACTTCGGTTCCCTGACCGAAAGATCGGAGCCCAGCCGGGTTATAAACCCATTGTTATCCATTGCTGCAGGCGTCCCGTTCACGTTGCTTATGAAATAGGAATCGGTCTCGGGATCGTAAAGAAAGCTTTCAGGAGCTTTAAGCTGAGCTTGAACGGGGATTTTGCGGAAGCGGACGGAACCTGCTTGCAAGATGAGAGGCAGGAGGCACGAGAGAAGAATGCAGCTTTTCGACCTCATTGGATTCCTCCCGACTGCAGGAAGAAAACGGTCCGGATACAGCTTCGATCTTTTTCCGGTTGCATATGTTAGCCGCAAGGAGGCCTTACGGCAAGCGGCCATGCGGATTTTCACTTGAGGCCCAAGCGCCATATCTCCTCTAAAGCCGGAGGCAGCCGGACGCTTTTCCCCGCCCGCTCATCGGGGTAGAAAACGACAGG
>CAZGYL010000333.1:0-6003 GCA_964529985.1 uncultured Planctomycetia bacterium
CATCCCCGTCCCAAAACCCGTACACCTTTATCCTTTTGCCGCTTTTTTCATGCAGAAAGGTGACAGCTAGGCGGACCTCCCGCGCAGGTGCATCCTTGGGGCCGGCCAGCGGCCCGCGAAAAACAATCTCGCACACATGGAATCGAGGCACCTCTCCTGCTCGGATTTGGCACGCTTTGAAAACTGCGAGGCTCAAGAAGACGAAAAACCGCGCTGTCAGCTTCTTCCGCCTCATGGGTATCGTACCTTTTGCTCTATTTCTCATTGCCGGCGCGGCTCAGAAGCGCTCCCCGGTGCAGGTTGGCATCAATAAGAAAGTTAAGCAGTAGATTTTGAATTCCGTACTCGCTGTTCCGGGTGGTCTGTTTGCCGAAGTGACTCAGAATATGCAAGACTTTGCCGCTGAGGCGGCTTCTTCCCGGGGAGAAGGTGACCGCCAAAGCGTCGTTGCCCTCAGCCATTCGGCCCAGCTCAGGGCTTGCCAGAAGGATCTGAACCCGGCGTTTGTTTTTTACAACGATCGCAGGACTGTCCTTATCGATCTTCCATTTGTACTCCGATGGTGTGAAGTAGCTTTTTACCTCGGCGGGAGGCCTATACGGGCCTGTACGCGCGCCGCCCCCGCTTTTCCCGCGCACGATCACAGCCTCTTTATCGTGGTGAAACACCCCTTGAAGATAAGGATGGGACGCAGCTCCGGGACCGGGGAAAACTTTCACGTTTGCATCGTCGAGCTTCGGCCCGGAAACTATGAACTGGGGGAAAACCCTTTCAAGAAGCTCCTCCAAAACCCAATCTTCGGTGAACAGATACCCGCCGCGGCGTACAAAAGCAGCAAGCCGCTTGCAGGCCGCGTTGGAGAATTTGTACTCCCGCATATCGTGTATATTACAACCGGTGCAGCGGTGAAGCCTGTTTCCCGTATAAACCCCGGGCTTGCATTTGGGACACACACAGTGGGCCCGCCACATCATGCAGTTTATGCACACAACCATTGTCCGATCCAAGCGGAATCCGGCTTCGAAATCTTCCTTGGTGATCACCGTGTGGGGAAGCTCCATTTGATCCAGAAGATACTCGATGTGGTCGAAGTTGTGATCGAATCTGTCGGCATCCACATGCTTTCCCTTTATGACGACGATTCTCGGCTTGGGAAGCTTTTCAAGCCCGATGATCTGCCGGGCCCGCAAGGCGTCCGCCTCGTCGATCGCGGTTCCCGTTCTCCGGCGGTCCTCGCGCTCCGCGCCTAAAGGCTTATTACGGTTGGCGGCCCACCACATCTTCCACAGCTCGGCATTCGTGCCGAAGTTTTGCCCGGTGAGTGCCGAAAGAGCAGCGGCGATTCGCTGTTTGAGATCGAATTCCTTTTTCTTTGCAACCTCAAGCCGCGCGATGAGAGCGTCCACGGCTTCGGGTGCAGGAAGCGCCGCAAGTTGTCTTATCGCCCCGAAAGCAAGGGGCTCGGGAGCACGCTGCAAGACCAACGCAAGCGCCTCCACTTTGGTGCTCAAAACATTTCTATCAAGCGCAAAAAGGATATCCTGTGCAAGCTGCGTTCGTGCGTGGCGCACTATGAAATCTCCGACGGCCCGCAGCGCCTCGCGATCCCCGAAAGAAGCGATTCCATCTACAAGCACCCAGTAAAGTTCGTTATTTTGCCGGGAAACCCGGCGCGCTGCTTCAGCAAGCAGCAAGACGGCTTGCTTCCCGCCGGTTTTTCTGAGCTTCGAGATCGTCCGGTCGAGTCTCTTGAGGTTCTGAACCGCAAGCGCACGGCGTAGCTCTTTTGACGCTTCGGAAAGCGAAGCCCCGCCGCCGGCCGAGCCCAAAGCCAAGACTGCAATAAGCACGATTCCCATAGTACACCTCGCTCTCTTAAGGCTCGCGTTCCTAACAGCTTCGATTTTACTTTAAAAGCAGCAGGTGACCAATCGCGCTCCCCTGTCCCTCTTGACAGCACGTGCCCGTAGGCTCAAGGTAGACAAAAACGCCAAGTCAGCTGCGGAGGATCGAATGGCCAGGGACCGGAAAATCAGGCGCAGAACCTTTCTAGCAGGCGCAGCGGGCCTGCCGCTTGCACCTTCGCTTTTCAGGCTGCAGACCACGCAGCGCGTCAAAGGACAAGTGAGCTCCCAGGGTCAACCCCTTGAAGGGGTGCGTGTCTCTGACGGCTTTAATGTGGTCCTCACAGATCACAAAGGCCGCTTCGTCCTTGAGGTAGGCCCTCATTCAGGGCCTTTTGTTTTCGTCACTACGCCGCGCGGTTTTTGGGCCGACGTCTTCTTCGTACCGATCGGCGAGGCTGCGGGCCGCGGCCGTGTCGAATTCCAGCTTGCACCTCTCAGGCAAAGCGATTCGTTCCGTTTCGTTTTCTGGACAGATATTCACCTTGAAGGGGGAGGGATCAGACTGCGGAAATTCAAAGCCACCGTATCTGAAACAAACCGTCTTGACCCGGCTTTTGTATGGGCACAGGGCGATATAACCTTGGAGGGGAACGCGGGGAAGGATTACTTGGACTGTTGCCGCGGCCTGAAGGTTCCCATCCGAAACGGTGCCGGCAACCATGAGCACCGCGTTTGGGAACCGGAACCGAAGATGCAGTTTTGGCACATGTTCGGCCCGACGTACTACTCTTTCGATTGGGCGGGTGTACATTGTGTGGTGCTCGACGGCAACAAGGTGATCTCAAAAAAGCGTCATTGGACCTCTGTTATAGGGATGCTTTCCGAAAGGGAGCTTGCCTGGCTGAAGAACGATCTGGAGGCCAAGCCCCCGGAGGTTCCCGTTATAGCGGCCATCCATATTCCGCTGGCAACCACATACACGGAGCGCAGAGGTGTCTCACCCAGGCAGGCCGCTCCGTGGGTGATAGGCAACGCCGGTACGGTGCGCGGCCTTCTTGCAGCCCATAACACCAAGCTCGTCCTTCAGGGACACCTGCATGAGAACGAAAGGCTTTGCATAGACGGAGTCGAATATGCAACCTGTATGGCGGTTGCAGGAAGCTGGTGGCGAAGCGGCCCGGGCTTTGAACGCGGAGTGGACAACGCCCCGCGGGGATACCATATCGTCTCGGTCGAAAAGGGAAAGATCTCGCATCGCTTCCACTCAAGCTGCGAATCACACGTTGACGCTCCCGGTGAATTGGTTCAGGCTGCAAGACCGGTGCGTCCCTACCGCCGCAAGGTGTTCGTCTTCAACTGGTTCGATCCTCCATGCGCGGCTGAGGTAAAAGGCGGCATAGACTCGGACACCCTAAAGCCCATGGGAGTAGAGCCTGCGGTGAACCCGCTTCACGGCCTCATTATGCCGCACCATTTCTACTTTGAAGGCGAAACGATTTCCTTGAGTCCCGGCGCGCATAAGTTCACGGTGAGGCTGGAATCTCAAGGTGTGTCCACCTCCTGCAAGTCCCCTTTCTCTGTAAAACGCTCCACCCGGGTGCCTGTCATCTACTGCACCGATCTTTTTCACCCGCATGATGACCCGGACGATCACTTTGACGCGGCGGTTCTGTTTTCACTGCCCGAAGTCGATCTACGTGCCGTAATCCTTGACGACACTGTAAAACAAGCCCGCAAACCAGGCCGGGTGGCCATCGATCAACTATGCGCACTTACAGGAAAGCGGGTTTCGGTTGCAACCGGGCTTTCAGCACGCCTTAAATCGCCCGGCGATCCGGCCACCGGCCAACCTAAGGAACACCAAGGCGGCGTAGCGCTCATTCTTCAAACTCTAAGCGAGTCTCAAGAGCCGGTCACGGTGATCACGGTCGGAAGCATGCGTGATCTCGCAGCTGCATATAACCGAAATCCCGTACTCTGCCACAACAAAATCGAGCGGATCTACTGCTTCATAGGCGATGCCCGTACAGTACCGGGCTCCTCCTTCCGTGAATACAACGTCAGTTTGGATCCAAATGCCTTCCGGAGGATTATGACAAGCGGTCTGCCGGTTTACTGGGTTCCATGCTTTGACGGAGGCCCGTGGAAAAACAACGGGCATGCTTCCTTCTGGCGCGCCTCGCATGCGGACCTTCTCGGGCGTGTCAGCGATCCTGTCAAGCAGTATTTCATCTTTGCTCTTACAAGAAAAAAAGACACCGATCCGGTTGCTTTTCTCAAAGAGCCTGTGGATCCAGAGGCCTGGCAGCGGATACACGCCGGGAAACGCAACCTCTGGTGCTGTGCGGTCTTCACAGACGCAGTGGGCCGGAAGATCGTAAAACAAGGCGGCACCTGGAAGAGTGTTCCCGGTACCGATCCTGCAGCCGATGCCTGTCCTTTCACCTTTGAACATGTCTTTATAAACGTAGATCCGAAAGGCCTCGTTCTCTATCCCGAGGGATTGCCGCGCTATCCGGTCAGCCGCTTCAAAGTCACGAATATGGACGACTATGCCGCTTGCATGACCGCCGCAACAGAGGACCTTCTGGCCCGACTGGGGCGAACCTAGAAACCCCGGTATAAAAAGCTTAGAAGCCTGAGTATAAAACTTTGTCTTGTACCCTTACCTCACTTACGATGATTGCATAGAGTTCGGAAGGAATCGAATGCGGTACTCAAGGAGGTCCCATGCGCCGTCTGCAGCTCCTTTTCGCAGCGCTTTTGCTCCTTTGTTCCCGACTTCCGGCTGGAGAAGTCTATTTTGGGTTAAGACTTTCAGAGCTTAAGGTTCTTGAAGGGGAAATCCCCGCTCGGTGGAAAGCCCTGCCGGAAGGCTTCGACCGCCGCATGCGGCCTTACGCCGCTTTGGATCAACCGGGCGAAGCATACTTTGATCTTTCGGTCTGGCCGTATGAATGGACCCGCCAGCTGCCCCGTGTCCGCCTGGCGATCCGTGTTGAAAAAGCCGAAGATATCACCGGAAGGCTCTACCTGCCTGAGGAAGACTGGTCGGGCTTTAAGACCGTAAGATTCCATGTTCCGGCTTCAAAAGCGGATCCCAAAGCCAGGACGGTCTTTCTTAGAGCAAAAGAAAGATATCTGCGGCATGTGCTCTGGCAAAGAGATGTCCCCGGGGCCTCGCTTTTCCGCCTCCAGCTCCGGGAAGTGCTCAAGGCACAGGGCAAGAAAAAAACTGCTGAATGGGGCCCAAGCACTCCGGTCCCCAGGCCATTCCGCGAGGTGGGTGTCGAAGACACCTACGATCTTTTCACGGGAGGGCGCGCATTAAGTGAAAACCTTCAGCTTGACAGACTGGTGCGTCCCACAGGGGAAGACGCACAATCGGTTCCGATCGACACCCTGCCGGGGATCCAAATCCCCGCCTTCGATTGGGAAGCTCTTATACGCGACGCGAAACCTGAGCCGGATCCGCTTGCCCGTTATATCCCGGCAGATCAACCGGTGGTCCTTTTTCCGACCTTCAAAGCCTTCACGGTCTTTCAGGATGAGCTGAGCCGCTCTCCGGCTCCTTTTCTCTATCTCTTTGAGATCCGTGCCGAAGACAGCCTCATCAAGGAGCGTTACCAAGAACAGCTTTGCATGGAGCTGAGCGCGCTTTCGAGGCTTTTGGGGCCTGCTGTGATTGCAGGCGTGGCGGTCACCGCCTCAGACCCCTACCTGCCCACAGGAACCAACATCGCCGTGCTTTTCCATGCTAAGAGGCCCAAACTTCTGCTGGCCTATCTTTATGCGCGCCAACAAACCGCTCTCCTGAGGGGTGCGAAGCATCTCTCAGGTAAGATAGGCGCAACGGAATACCGCGGGCTTGCAACACGCGATCGATCTATATGCTCATATGTCGCGCAAATCGGCGACGCCGTTGTAGTTACAAATTCACTCCTCCAGCTTAAGCGTATCTCAGAGGTTTCACGCAGCCCTGAGAAATCTCTTGCAAAAGCGCCTGAGTATCTCTTTTTCCGGAATGTCTACAAACGCGGAGAACCGGAGGAAACCGCTCTGCTCGTGCTTACAGACGCCGCGGTCCGGCGGATTTGTTCTGCGCGGTTCCGAATAGGCTCCGCGCGGCGGGTCCAGGCCGCAGCGGTGCTTGCCG
>CAZGYL010000334.1:0-5986 GCA_964529985.1 uncultured Planctomycetia bacterium
CTCACTGCAACCATCGCCGCAGAGCTTGGTGAATGCCCGCGAGTGAGCCCCAACCCGGACGGCACTTACCCGCCTGAGGCGTTTCACTACCAGGCCCTTTTTGTTCTTGGGGTGGTGCTTTTCACCATAACATTCGTTATTAATCTGACGGCCGACCTTGTGGTGAAAGGGATCCGGAGGCGGTAACCATGGAAGGTACGGCGCCGGAAAGGTTGTTTACCGCGAGCGCTCTTACCGAGCGGAAACTGCGGGCGGAGCGGCGTGCAGTCCGTCTTTTCGGAGCTATGGCCTTTGCGGTCTTGGTGCCTCTGGTGGTCCTTCTTCTGTACCTGGTGTACCGGGCGCTGCCGGCGCTCTCGTGGGACTTTATCGTGGATGTTCCCAGGCGCGGAATGCGAGCCGGGGGCCTGTGGCCTGCGATCATAGGGACGGGCTACCTTGTTTTTTTCTCAGTGGTGGTCGCCGCTCCGATCGGAGTGCTTGCTGCGGTGTACCTGAATGAGTTTGCAGGGGACAATTGGTTCACCCGTTTTGTGAACCTGGCCGTGGTGAACCTTGCGGGGGTGCCGAGTATAGTACACGGTCTTTTCGGGTTTGGGGCTTTTGTGCTTTATTTCGGCCTGGGAAAGTGTATCCTCTCTGCCTCATTCACTTTGGCGATCATGACCCTGCCGGTCATAATCGCAGCTACAAAGGAGGCACTCGCAACGGTGCCCATGGCCTTCAGAGAGGCTTGCTGGAACCTCGGGGCAAGCAGGTGGCAGACCATTCGAACGATCGTTCTTCCCAACGCAGTAAGCGGTATTCTGACGGGCGTGATCCTTGAAGTATGCCGCGTGGCGGGCGAGGCTGCGCCGATACTTTTCACCGGAGCGGCGTTTTTCAAGGCCATCGAGCCCGGCACAATCTTTGCATACAGCCCCACCGAGCAGTGTATGGCCCTTTCGCTTCACCTTCATACGATTTCAACACAGGTACCGGGTGTACCTGAGCCGGTTCTGTACGGAACGGCCGTGGTTCTGGTCGGGCTGATCTTGGTCTTCAACAGTGTGGCCATCGGTGTGCGCGTATATGTGCGATCGCGTAAGAAGTGGTGAGGGTTTGAATGGGCGGATCCGATAAGATCGAAATCGAGGACCTATGGGCGTGGTACGGCAGAGAACCTGCCCTTAAAGGGGTTTCTATAGCAATTCCTCCGAATGAAATTTTCGGGATCATTGGACCGGCGAATTCAGGTAAGACGACTTTGCTTAAATGCATAAACCGTACCATAGATTTGGTTCCAGGGGCCCGCGTGAGGGGAACAATAAAGATCGACGGGAAGGATGTTCGTTCGATTCGGAATGTGCAGGAATTCAGGCGTAGGATAGGTATGGTATTTCCGCTTCCGGTGGGTCTACCGCTGTCTATCTACGACAACGTGGCTTATGCCCCCCGCCTGGCGGGGATCCGAAGCCGGACTCAGCTTGACGAAATTGTTGAGCGCTGCCTCAAGCAGGCCGCCCTTTGGGATGAGGTCAAGGACCGGCTTGATTCCCTGGGTACGATGCTCTCAGGGGGGCAGCAACAGAGGCTTACCATTGCCCGTGCACTTTCTCATGACCCGGAGATCCTCTGTCTCGATGAATTTTCTATTGCCATCGATCCCGTCACAACCATGAAAATAGAAGACGTGCTTGTAGAACTCAAGCAGAGAATGACGATTGTTTTGGTAACTAATTTGGTCCAACAGGCAAGGCGCCTTGCCTCCTTTACGGCTTTTCTCAACAAGGGGGAAGTTGTACAGGTGGACCGAACCGATATCATATTCTCGGAGAATCCCGGGAACCCCTTGACGTACGACTACGTTCACGGAGTCTTCGGTTGATCATGGATTCTGAACGAGAAAAAGCATCCGCGGCCGCTGCGCCTGAAACCGATCTTCGCTACAGTATTGAAACAGATGATTTGAATCTGTGGTACGGTGACTTCCAGGCGCTTGTCGGCGTGAATGCCCGAATCAAGCCGAATTTGATAACCGCTCTGATCGGTCCTTCCGGCTGCGGCAAGACAACTTTCTTGCGATGCTTCAACCGTATGAACGAGCGAATCCCGGGAGTCAAAATAACAGGCACTCTGAAGGTGTTGGGCAAGAACATCTACGATCCGGACGTTTCACTGCCCGAGCTGCGTAAATCCGTGGGCATGGTTTTTCAGAGGCCCAACCCCCTGCCGCTTTCGATCTACGAGAACGTGGTCTTCGGCTTGAGGGTACACTCCGAAAAGGCGCCTTCCAAGACGATACTCGATCAAGCGGTTGAAGAAGCTCTCAGAGAGGTGTTTCTCTGGGATACGGTAAAGGACAAGTTACACAGGCTTGCCACCGGGCTTCAGCTCGAGCAGCAGCAGAAACTCTGCGTGGCCAGACTCCTGCCGCTGAAGCCCCGGATCTTGCTTATGGATGAACCCTGCTCTGCTTTAGATGCGGAAGGAACAGAAGCGGTCGAAGAGCTTCTTTTGGAGTTGCGGAAGCGCTACACCATTGTGATCGTTACGCACAACATGGCGCAGGCACGCCGGATCAGTGACGAATGCCTCTTTATGCTTAACGGAGAAATGGTCGAGCACGGAAACACCGCGGAGCTTTTCATCAATCCTCGCGACCCGCGCACCGCGCAGTACATTGAAGGCAGGTACGGGTAGGAGGCTCAAGCATGCCGAAGCGTTTTGATGAAGATCTGACCAGGTTAAAGAAGAAACTTCTTGCCATGGGCGCCGTGGCCGAGGACATGATCCACCATGCGATCACGGTTTTGGTGGAGCGGAACGAGGACCTGCTGCAAGAGGTCTATGCGGCCGAGGAACGCCTGGATGAGTTCCAGCGGTCAATAGATGACGAGACGGTCCGGCTTATTGCGGTGTATACACCCGTTGCAACGGACCTTCGTACACTGCTGATGATCACACGGATCAATGCCGAGCTTGAAAGGATAGGGGATCAGGCAGACAACGTCTGCAGGACCTGCTTCGCCCATTTGCTCAGGGAACCACCGCTTAAGCCGTTGGTGGATCTGCCGCGCATGGCCCAGATAGCACAGGAGCAGGTACGCACCGCGCTTAACGCCTTCGTTGAGCTCTCCGATGACCTGGCCATCCGTGTGGTGAAGCGGGATGAAGAAGTGGACGCGTTTTATGACCAGATTTTCCGGGAATTGCTCACATATATGCTCAGCGATCCGAAGAGCGTAAGCCGTGCTCTTGCTCTTATTCTGATCGCCAAGGCGTTTGAGCGCGTGGGCGACCACGCAGTCAACATCGCCGAAGACGTGGTCTACGTGGTACGCGGCGAAGACATTCGCCATACTGATATCTCTTGATATCCCGCACCCCACCCTGCTTATATAACCGCGCGTAATTCGTAGACACCCTTTCGCCGCCCGGTGCCCGCATTAGCGGGCGCACCCCCGCCTTTTCTCGCCAAAAAAAAGGAGGGGGACGGCTGGGATGATCTGTACGGGCCCGTTCCTCAGGGCTGTAGGGTGCAGGTGTCACTCGGCCATAAGCCTCCGGTTCCGCAGCTTGCGGTGGGGGCTTGAGCGTATGAGCCCTCTCGGTGTTGTTGCAGTCTCCCAGCCCTTTTCGTCCGGACCTTCGTCATTGTGATCGTGGTACCGCTCTTCAACTCGAGTCTCGACGCCCAGTAATTTACGTCGCGGATCTAAGCGCAGAAGCGATAAGAGCCAGACCCCGGCTGCCGAAAGGCCGACGATACCGGCGGCCACCCGAAGGCCCTTCAGCGGCAGGGGTTTTTATCGCCTGCCTCTTTTTGGATCGGCCGGTATCCAGGCTCCGACTTGCCTGCGCCAGGCGGCAAGCAGCTTTTGCAGTTGCGCAGCCTTGCCGCTCGCTTCGTCGGCCAGATTGTTCCGCTCGGCCGGGTCCCGCGCCAGGTTGTAGAGCTCAAGTTTTCCGGTATCAAAAAACTCAATGAGTTTCCAATCACCGCACCGGATCGCTCCTGACGATCTGCCTCCCAGAAAGTGCGGCCTGCGCAACGGGTAATGCCAGTAGAGCGCACGGCGTTTCAATTTGTGCTTTGGGTTTTTGAGTATCGGAATCAGAGAAACACCGTCCAAGTGTTGCCGTGGGTCCGGCCTTATGCCCGCCGCTTCCAAAAAAGTCGGATAAAAGTCGATCGTATTTACAGGCTGCCTGCAAACCGTATTATGCGGTACCAGCTTGGGCCAATGGAAGACAAGCGGTACGCGGATACCGCCCTCATAGAGCGTGCTCTTTCCCGCACGCAGGGGGCCGTTGGAAGTAACCCGCCGCTCACCGCCGTTGTCGCTTGTAAAAACAACTATGGTATTCCCGGTGAGATCGAGAGCGGCCAGTTTCCTCATGATCATTCCAACGCCCTGATCGATGCTCTCCAACATTGCAGCCAAGTGGGGATTGTTGCGGGCCGCTCTGCGATCCTTGCCCGAACCCGGCTTTCTGCGGTATTTGGCAACGAGCTCCGGCTTGCCGGCAAGCCGTGTGTGCACGGCATAGTGACTTAAGTAAAGAAAGAAAGGCTCGTTCTTGTGCCGTTCGATAAACTCAACAGCTTCCAGGTTGACTCTATCAACCAGATACTCTCTGCCCGGCAAACGCTTTCTTATCTGAGGATTGAAATGATAAGGATGAAAATAGCTTCCGCCGCCTATGCCGTGATTCTCAGAGACGATGATTTCGTCAAAGCCGTGCTCCCCCGGCGGACTTTCTTCAGCGCCGGCGCTGGCGTAGCCGCTCAGGTGCCACTTGCCGATTATGCCCGTGGCGTAGCCGGCCTTCTTGAGCATCTCGGTGATCGTAATATGGTCGGTTGAAAGGTGTTTGGCGTCACCGGGCCGCAGATAATCCGTAATGCCGACGCGTGCCGGGTATTGGCCTGTAAGTAAGGCCGCCCGCGTGGGCGAACAAACCGGCGCTGCCGCGTAAGCATCGGTAAAACGCATTCCTCCGGCTGCAAGCTTATCTACGTTCGGCGTTTCGTTGAACGTGTTGCCGTAGCAGCCCGGCTCCGCCCAGCCCAGGTCATCGCAAAGAATGAAGATAATGTTGGGCGGCCTCAGCCGTCCGCCGGCCGAGCTGCTCGAGGCGCCTGCACAACTGCAGGCGGTAAGCGCCGCCGTCCATGCAGCCGAAGTCTTCAAGAAATCACGGCGAGTGTGATTATGTGCATTCATGGTCGTCTCTGTCTCCTCTCGAGCCGGCTCTTTAAGCTGGGGCTCTTTCGCCTTTATTCAGAGCGCAACTCCTCTCTTTTCCGGGACGAGGAGGCCGGGGAACGCAATTCCTTAAGAAGCTCGATCCGCACAGGGCCGAGCAGGCCCCCGAGCATTCCGTCCGGCAGTTTCTCGATGCAGAATCTTCGTACCTCGGGGCTCACAAACCCGGGGGGCCAGAGGTATCGCCTTCGCAGAGTGCTTGGTGTAGCGATCTCCACAGTAAGCCTGTGGGTTCCGGGCGGGAGGGGCTCAGGCAGCACAACCCGGTAAGGAGGGAAAACAACATGCACGGGTTCAGCGCCGTCCAAGCTCAATGTTGCAAAAGAACACACCCGACCCAAATCGATAAGAACCCGCTGCGAACCTTTCGTTTGTGTGTCCTCGGGTATCTTGAAGCTCGTTCGGTATCGGACTTTCCCTGCAAACCAAAGGTAGCCCGAACACCAAAGCGGCCTTAAAGAAGTCCGGACGGGCTCGAAGTTGAGAGCGGGAGTTTCCGCAACCGGACCGCGCGGAGCTCTTACAGCCAAAAAGCCGGGCCGACTGAGCGGGAAGGGAACCGCCGCCGCCTTTCTTTCGGAATCAAGGAAAAAAAGTTCCTTCCAGGTCTCCGGAAGGCTTATCGATTTTGTACCCGCCGGAAGAGGCACAAGAAGGGTGAGCTCTTGCGGTATCACTTCAACAGGTCCAGGTGTTTGAGGATCCGGGTGGCCGAGGACAAAGGCCGGCCTCCA
>CAZGYL010000335.1:0-5984 GCA_964529985.1 uncultured Planctomycetia bacterium
TGCGGGGGCTAATTGTAGGAACGGGAAAGTCGTTTCTTGATGACGCACTAGCGGGCTTTATTGGCTTGAAGATATGCAGCATTGCTACAAGGAGGTGCTGCTTTGTTTCCATCGCGGAATGGTTGCAAAAGAACGCTTTCGATCGCTGGCGGGCACTTTTACGCACAGGTCTGTTGTTGCACTGCCTGTTTCTTGGTTTGCGCGCACGAAGGCGACGTTGGATATGGGGGGAGGCATACCGCAGGCGGTTTCGGCTCTTATGGCTTGGAACTTGAACCGCGCGAACTTCGCTTACTACGTAAATGCAGGAGAAGTGGGAAAATCGAGCCTCACTTCACTTACGTTTATTGATCCACAAGCCTGGTACTTTCTGAACACGGGAAAGGTGGAGTTCCTGGAGCACCTCAAGAGGTATTTGCGCCAGGGGATCGACCCGACGGGCGGCGGGCTCCTGCCGTGAGAGATCTTACAGCGGCGCGCGAGGGCTCGAAGGTGGTTCTACGCTGGCAAAATCCTGCGGGTGTCAGGCGATATCACATTCTCTGGAGCACGAAGCCGATCTCAGAGAGGTACGGTCCTGCGCCCTCTGTCTGCAACTGGTGGGCTGCAAGGCCTGTTGCAAACCGCATTGAGCCGCAGCCCGGAAAGGAGCGGGTCTTCGAATTCACCGTCCCGAAGGACAAGGCGGCCGGGCCGCTTTACGTCGGGGTTTTCAGCTTCGACTCCAAGGGAAATCAGAGCCGCCTGACTTTGACTCGAATAAGGTGAAAAGGCGGCATGGAGCTCATACGGCTTAAGATTTACCTTCCCATCGCGGCACCGGCGCGGCGGGTGCGCTGCGACGGGAGCGAATCTCCGTTCCGCTTATGCCTCGGGTTTGAACCCAAGTGGTTTACCGAGCGCTGCTCCGTCACGTTCACAGAAAGGTGGCATCGGGATCCGGTATACCGTTTTGAAACACTGGTGCGAATGAAAGAGGAGCTCTTGCGCCGGTTCCCTGATGTCGGGCAGTGGGACCGCGAGGATCTGAGCGACGTTGCAACGATCTCAGGTTGTTACGGAGCGTATCTTATTCCCTACGCATGCGGTCTGCCGTTGCGCTTTGCGCCCGACCGTTATCCGGTCTTGGAAAGCGGACCCAAATTGGAAACACCCGATCAGATCAAGGTGGACGAAATCCTCAGAGGACCTGTGGTGGAGGACTTGTTGCGCCAGATCGACCTCATTGGCCGGAAGTGGGGCCCGGCGGCGGGCTATCTGAACTGGCAGGGGGTCCTGAACAACGCGTTCCACCTGAGGGGGTACAGAATCTTTCTCGACCTTTACGATGACCCTGCTCTTGCCGGAGGCTTCTTTGAGAAGATAACGGATCTTATGGTCCGCATGGCCAAGTTGCTTCAGGAGGCCCAGCGCAGAACCGGCTTCATGGTAGACCACATGAGCATAAGCAATTGTGTCATAAACATGATCTCTCCTGAAGACTACAAGCGCTTCCTTCTGCGATACGATGCGCGCATTGCGGATTCATTCCCGGCATTCGGCGTCCACACCTGCAATTGGAACGTCACCCCTTACCTGGAGGTGCTCCGCATGCTGCCGAAGGTCGGGTACATTGATATGGGGATATCCTCGGACATGGCCCGGGTACGCCGCGTGTTCCCTGAACCCCGCCGGGCTTTGATCTACCCGCCTGTGTGGCTTGAGCAAAAAAGCCCGGAAGAGCTCCGGGCCGACCTGCAGCGCATTCGAAAAGATCTTGCTCCGTGCGACATAGTAATGGCCGATATAGCCTGGAGTACGGCCGACGATCGCGTCAGGCTCTTCGCCTCCTTATGCCGCAAGGAGGAAGCTTTGCTCGAAAGCGCTTGAACGCGCTCCTTCTTACATGGGTACTTGCCACTGATCCTCGCGGACGCTTTCTGCGACCTTGAGCGCTCCGAGGGCGACAAGGCGGCGGTAATCAGGAGGCGTAGTGCACACCGTATCTTCATAGCCTTCCGCGCGCAGGCGCTTTTGCACCTCGTCGCTGAGCCCCTGAATGGCTGATCCTCCGCCGCAGAGGATGACATTCTGCAGAATGTATTGCACCGACTCGGAGTCACAACGCTTAAGCAGTACTTTGATGCCTTCAACGATGACCGGGATCAAGATCTCGCATGCTTCCTTGACAAGCGGTGCAATGTCGATCACGCGAGGTTTGCCGTCGGCGTAGAAACGAACGGTCGCCTCCTTGCGTGCGTCGCCGACGAAAGAGAACTGTTCTTTGACCTTAGTGATCGTCACCCTGCTCAGCTTGAGATCGGGCCACCTGCGTGCGATCTTCTCAGCAAGGACTTTATCAACGGCGTCTCCCGCTGTGGGGTAAGAGATCTGGTCTTCCGGCGTGGGGTAGTAGCCCTGGACCAAGCACATGTCGGTCGTGCCTGCGCCGATGTCCACGATAAGCGAGTGCCGCGTGGGGTCTACATAGTTCGGATCGCCGAGTTTGCTTTCATCTCGCAGACCCATGGCTGAAAGGAATGGTTCGGGGACCACCAGGATTCGCTCGAAAAGGCCCGAAACCGCGGAACGGAGAAGCTTCAACTTGTCCGGCGTGCTGTTTGCGGGGATTCCGATAACAGCCCATATCTCGCAATCTCGGCCGTTTGCAATAAGGTCCCGTATGTAACCTAGAAAATCCCTCGCTACCTGCACATCCTCAATGTGACCGTCACGCAGCGGCCACTTCAGATCGAGGTGAAGGCGGTAATCGACCGCCGCCTCACCGAAGAGCTTATCCTTGTCCTGAGGGATAATGCCCGGAAGGATTCCGGGTTTGGTGTATCCTACGATCGTCCGGATGACATCCCGTTCGTAGGTAAGCCTTTCTCCGTCTTTACTCACCTGGAAGACCGTAGTGTTCGTCCCCAAGTCGACGCCGGCAAGCAGGACCTGCCGGGTTGCGGTCTTCGACCCCTTAGACGCGGGCTTTTCCTTCTGCTGCGTACTCATGACACAAACTCCTTAAATCTCTTGATTTTTTTCTTTACCTCGCAGGGAAGCCGAACAACACCAACCACATCGCCCCCGAAGGGCTCCCGTACAAGAATCGGAAGAGGCGGCACAGGCAGCACCTCCCCGTCCCGTTCGATTGCACAGACAGAAAGCAGTATTCCACCCGGAACCGGACCGATCACCTGCGCGATCGTGCCGTCCGACAGTCTCAGCGAAGTGCCTCGGGGCCACATGCCGAGGGTTTTGCGGAGCAGGGAGACCGAGCGGAGCTCTCTCTTTTCCGCAAGACGCGCGGTTTCGTTGAGCGCCGACGCCGGATCAGCCCCCTCTGAGACAAGCTCCACCAATTTGCGCACAGGGCGTACGAAATGAAGCCGCTTCTCAATTTGTTCTTTCTCGGTTCGGCTCTCCGGGAACACCGCATTCCATACCCCGGCAAGGTAGGTGCAGAAAGCCTCAACCTGGTGCGGCTCGCCGTCCACCGGCACGCAGAGCTCACTCATAAACGCGGTGAAGAGAATCTCGCTGCGCGCTGCAGGATCAAAACCTGCTTCGCAGGCGAGAGCGGCGCAGAGACCCAACACGGCCTCGACCCTCGCAGAGTCTTTTTGAGGCGGAAACACCGGTCCGTAAGCGGCAAGCGGTCCCTGATCGGCCAGTGCCGCTACTTTCCGGAGAGCTCTTCGTACATGCCCGGTTGGGAGAGCCGCCCCCGTACGGACCATGAAGACAAGTTCTGCGAGACTTTCTTCAATCGCCTGCCACTCGGTCAGCGTTTCCCTGAGCGGCGACAGTGCTGTGAAGGGCTCGCAGAGATGCCATCTTTCCTTCAAGCGCTTAAGCTCGGCGGCGAGTTTCTCAGAGCGCGCTTCGCTCTGCGCCAACTTGTCCGTGAGGTGCTCCCGGGCGCTTCTCAGTTCCTTGTTCTCGGCGACGGCTCTCAGTGCTTCGCGCAGGAAAGAGTTCTCTGAGTACTCAGAGGGCTTTTCAGAATCCGGTGGTGCCGGCTGCGCTTCGGGCTGTTCGGGTTCCTCGTTATGCGCAGGTTCTACCGGACACCGGAGAGCGTCGTCCTCCGGGAGAAAAACGACCGGAAATGCTTTTTCCTTTTTCCGCTCCTCGGTCTTCTTACCGGACGATTGCTCTTTGAGCGGCCTGAATTCAAGGGGCCCTCCCATACCCGGTTCCGGCACTTCGCCGAGCTCCGCCTCTATGCACCTGCGCTCAAAGTCGAGGTCGACCTCGAAAGGTGCGGTTCTTTCAGCCCCCTCGGCTGGAGAAGAGGTCTGATCGCCCGTTTCCTTGAACTTATCAACGGGCCCACTGCCCTCTGCCATTAGGCCTCCTTCTTCCCTGAGACGCTCCCCTCGAAGCGCAGCAAGTCGCCTGAGCGCTGGCCCCGGCAGAAGGACCGTCCGAGCGCCCAAGCGTTCCGCCTCCTGCAGAAAGGCGATAATGTCCCGGTAGGCGCCGCTGTCCGAGTAGCTCACCTCCCGGGCGTCAAGCACAACTTCCGTGGGCTCGGAGGTACGCAGCAATCTCCGCGCCTCACCGAGCCACCCTTCTTCCAGACGAAATGAATCGAGACGTCCGAAGAAGCGGACCGTCAAAGTCGAGGGCGTTTGATCCACCTGATACTGCCGCCGAATGCCTTTATGAGGCCTTAAGCGGCCGCAGATGAGCTTTCCAACCACCACACCCTCACAGGAAGTATAGCTGACGAAAAACGAAGAGGCCCTCGAACGGCCGCCCGAAGGCCGTACTTTACCCTTTTGTTTATGTCGGCACACGTGAGCGCCGAATCGAACTCAAATAAAACAATGGAAGAAACATGCAGCCGGTCGAATTATCGGACGATCGCAAAGGAAAGCCAGGAAACTTCCAAAAACGCCGGAAGCTAGTTGTCCGTTTTTTTCAAAGCCCATACCTTGCACGCAGGGTATACTTCGGTGGAGGAGCACAAGTCCGCTCACAATGTCCCGCAGGACACGGACTGCAGGAGAAGCGCACTGTGGCCAAAACAATCCTTGAAACAGCCCTTGAGAATAAAAGGCGCCGTCAGAGAGTCAGAAACACAAAGCCGCGCAGAGCCGAGAGACCGCGCAGCGAGTCTAGGCCGCGCCCTTCGCTTCAAAACCAGCCTGTGCGGCCTGAACAACAACTTCAAAAGCCGAACGTACAAATTCCCGCTTCCGGCATGCCCACCGACCTGCGGTCCTTTCTTGAAGAGAAATTCAACAGATTGGAGGAAATGCTTGCCGCGCTTGAGAGCAGAATCTCAAGCCTGAGAGCCGTTGCGCCTGCCGTAGGGTCCCGGAGCTCTCCGGCACCTGAAAACGAGGCGCCCGCTTCCGATAAGAAGCGAAGGGTTGCGGTCGGAGATATCCAGGGGCTGATAGATATGCTCATTGACCAGCAGACTCGAGAAACCACCTGAAAAGACAACGCCTTCGGCCATCCCGTCACAGGCCCGATAAAGGGTAAAGATAAGCAAAAAGGGACTTGGGTGAGTGACCCTGACGGGAGGTCGCCCGGTGGATTTCAGCTACTACCTCTGCATCCTCAGACGGCGTTGGCCGGTCGGGCTCTTGGTTTTTCTTTTAGCCGTAGGCCTTCAGCTTCACGTTGAGCTTTCGCACCTGCCGTGCTACACGGCGGAAGCCCGCTTTTCGCTTCCCTCTGTTCAGCCTCCCAAAGACTGGGCGGGATTGGGCTTGAGCGCGGTGGCGCCTTTTACTTCGGAGACGCTGAGCGCTTTGTGCCGCAGCGCGGAATTCAAGAGAAAAGTGCTTGCGGAAGTCCGCCGCTCGGCCCGCGAGTTTACCGCGGAGCTGGAGGACTCTGAGTGGACTTTTAAAGCTGAGAAAGATTTGTTTACCCTTTCTGTGAGTGCACCTTCCTCTGAGGCCGCTTCGTGCATCCGCTCAGCATGCCTCAGTCAGATAAGCGCCGAGGTTGCGGGGATCCTCCGGAGATGGGCTTCGGACGTA
>CAZGYL010000336.1:0-5977 GCA_964529985.1 uncultured Planctomycetia bacterium
CGCTCGCGGTAGGCGACTTCCGGCGCGCCTATCCTGCTTTCAACCCCGAACTCCCGCCTCAGCCGGTCTGTGATTATCTCCAGGTGCAACTCGCCCATACCGGCGACGATTGTTTCGCGTGTCTCAGGATCGTAGGTGACTTGGAAGGTCGGATCTTCTTCTGCGAGTTTTCCGAGAGCTCGGTGCAGCTTTTCCTGCTCGCTTCTGCTTGCAGGCGAAACAGCAAGCCTGACCACCGGTTGGGGGAATTGGGGAGGCTCAAGTACAACTTTGTCGCCTACGTCGCAGAGCGTATCTCCGGTAAGAGTCGACGAAAGACCGATCACTGCTCCGATTTCCCCGCCGCGCAACACATTGACGTTTTCGCGTTCTTTGGCGTGGAGTTTAACGAGCCTGGAAACACGCTCCTTGGCTCTGCGCGTGCTGTTGAAGACATAAGAACCCGCCCGAAGCACTCCGCTGTAGACCCGCACGAAAACCAACTTGCCTACATGAGGATCAGCCACTACTTTGAAAGCAAGCGCTGTCAGAGCCGGGTCCTTCGGGCTCCGGGTTACAGGACCGCAAGTGTTGTTTCCTGAGACGGGCGGCCGGTCAAGCGGGCTCGGCAGGCAATCCACCACCGCATCAAGAAGGGGCTGAATCCCTTTGTTACGAAGGGCGCTGCCGCAAAGCACCGGACAGATCCTGTGCGCAAGGGTCGCCCTGCGAAGCGCTCCGCGCAGTTCCTGTTCGCTCAGCTTTTTCTCCGAGCAGAAGGCTTCCAGGATCTCGTTATCCACTTCCGCGAGTTTCTCAATGAGTTCTTCGCGCTTGCGCTTTGCGTAAGGGAGGAGTTCCCCGGGGATGGGTTCTCTGCGGAAGGTGGCTCCTGAATCTTCTTCGTTCCAATAAAGAGCGCATTCACCGAGGAGGTCCAAGACGCCTTTGAACGCCTCGCCCTGTCCGATCGGCACGGTCAAGGGTACGGTCTGCTCGCCGAGTTCCTCTTCCATTTGTTTGAGAACAAACTCGAAGTCGGCGCCCATGCGGTCCAGTTTGTTGATGAAAGCGATTCTGGGAAGCTTGTACTTCTCTGCCTGGCGCCATACTGCAATGGATTGGGGCTCTACTCCACCTACTGCGCAGAACACTCCTACAATGCCGTCAAGGACGCGCAGGCTGCGCTCGACTTCAACAGTGAAGTCTACGTGCCCCGGAGTGTCGATTATGGTGATCGTGTGATCTTTCCAGGTGCAGGTTGTAGCTGCGCTGCTTATGGTGATTCCCCGCTGACGCTCCTGCTCCAGCCAATCCATAAGCGCTTCACCGTCGTGGACCTCGCCGAGGCGGTGCCTCCGGCCGGTGTAATACAAGATCCGCTCTGTAAGAGTCGTCTTGCCCGCATCAATGTGGGCGACGATTCCAATAATCCTGTGGTTTTGGAGAAACTGTCGTTTTGCCATCTGTTTCTAACGTTGGGGAAAAGGGGTTTTCTGAGAGCACCTTGGGAGCGGAGCTTCACTATCCCTTCGTCCGAGCGAGGGGAAAACCCCAAGTATAGGGCGGAAACCGAATCTGTCAACCGCCTTTTGGAGTGTTTTTCAGGCGCCTGAGGGGTGCTCAGGCAAAGATACTGAAAATGCGGCGCACCTGTTTGACGCCGCGCTTGTGGGCTTCAAGGGCTGTGAGTGTTTTAGGGGTTTGCGCCTCAACCGCTTGTTCCAAAACAAGGTGGGGCTTTATGCCGAGGTTGCGCAGTTCTCTTGCAAGCCGCGCGTAGTCTATATCGCCGGGCCCGAAAACTTCGGTCCACACGCCGCCTTTTGACTGCCTGAGGTGAAGCTCGACGATACGATCTCCGTACAGCTTCACCACGTCGAAAAGCGCAACCGAGGAGTTGCCCGCGCCGCGGTATATCCAGTGAGCATCCAGGCAGAAGCCGACCAGGCTGGGATCGGTACCGACCAGCATGTGGTGAAATTCGCGGGCGGCCTTGCGCAGCTCCGAATCGTGGTTGTGGTAGCCTAAGGTCAAGCCGAGTTTCTTGAGTTCTCCACCCAGTTCGTTCAGAGCCTTTGCCTGGACTTCAAGCTGTGTGTCGTTCTTGTCGGCGGTGCCTCCCCAGCGGATAGGGCTTGGGTTGGTGACGATGATTCGTGTTCCGGCCGCCCTTGCTTTACGTGCTATGGAAAGAACGTTTTCGATGCTATCCGGCGCGCGTTTTTGGTCGTAGAGCACCGTGTTTACGTAAAGCGAGCGCATCGAAAGCCCGTGCTTTTTCAGAAGCGGTACGAGGCGGTCAATATCGGCCTCTGAGCGTACCAGCGGTTCGAGGCCGTCCAAGCCGCTTGCAGCGATTTCAGAGAGGGCCGCATCAAGCTCTGCGTTGAAGTTCCGGCCTTCCCGTCGATAGAAGGTAAGCCACGGGTATTGGTTGGTGGAAACGGGAACGTGTTTGCGGGGGGCGGCTCCAAGCGGCCCGGCCGTTGCGGCTGCGGCGCATGCCGCAGATGCCAGAAATGTGCGCCGTGTAGTCTCAGCCATTGCAAGCCTCCTCCTTCTGAGCAGGATCGTTGCGGTGTGGGCGCCGGCCTCCAATATGGCTCCAAAAGGGGCCGGCGGCAAGGCCCGGGGGCTGATCCCGTTGACCTGAGGATCGAGCTCCTGGTACGATTCGCTTCTTCGCCTCTGAGCTGAGGCATGCAGGTTCAGTTGGTTTTTCGGCAGAGGAGTGCGACGGACTATGAACGTTTACCTTCTTGCCGCGGTCCAGCAACAGGGGGTCTCGGGGCTGCACGCAGCCGATTGGCTTGTGGTGGCGGCCTATTTTCTCGTTGTATTGGGCCTTGTGTGGTGGTCTCTGCTTCGGAGCAAGGAGACCGCCGACGACTATTTCCTTGCAGGCAGGCACTTGGGCTGGTTTGTGATAGGTGCTTCGGTTTTCGCTTCGAACATCGGCTCGGAGCACCTTGTAGGGCTTGCAGGCTCGGGCTGCACGGACGGCGTTGCAATGGCGCACTACGAGCTGCATGCTTGGTGCCTGCTCGTTCTTGCATGGGTGCTTGTTCCCTTCTACGCCCGGTCGCGTGTTTTCACCATGCCCGAGTTTCTGGAGAGGCGTTATTCTCCTACGGCAAGGTGGGTGCTGTCGATATTGTCCCTTGTCGCTTATGTCTTTACCAAAATCGCGGTCGGTATTTTTGCAGGCGGCGTTGTATTCGGCACGTTGCTTCCGGAGCTTCACCTCAGAATCTTCGGGTATGATTTCGACAGTTTTTGGATCGGATCGTTTTTGGTGCTTATCTGTACGGGTGTCTACACGGTTTTGGGCGGGCTTCGTGCGGTGGCGTACACCGAAGCGCTTCAGACTTTTGTTCTTATCATAGGCTCCGCACTTGTGACTTTTTACGGACTGAGTGTCTTAGGCGGGTGGGGAGAACTGCGCTCCGTTTTGAAAGCCGATCCGCACACGGCCGACTACTTCAACTTGTGGCGGCCTTTGAGTGATCCCACAGGTAATGTACCGTGGTACTTCAACAGGAACTATCCTTGGTTGGGAATGCTCTTCTGCGCGCCGATCATAGGGCTTTGGTATTGGTGTACCGACCAGTATATCGTGCAGCGTGTGTTAGGGGCTCCGAATGAGCGGGAGGCCCGGCGCGGCAGTTTATGGGCGGCGTGCCTGAAGCTCCTTCCTGTTTTCATCTTTATCATTCCGGGCATGATCTGTTTCGCCCTTGCAAAGATGGGGAAGGTCGAGGCTTTCTCGCAGCTTGTGAACGCCGACGGGACGCCGAACCGCGAGGCGTGCCAGCAGGCGTTTCCGCTGATGGTGGTGCACGTCCTGCCTGCGGGCGTGCGCGGCATCGTTGTAGCCGGATTGCTTGCCGCGCTTATGAGTTCGCTTGCGGCCGTCTTCAATGCTTCGGCGACCCTTTTCACCATGGACATATATCAGAAATTCAGGCCGGATGCTCCCGAGCGGCAGCTTGTATGGACGGGACGTTTCGTTACGGCGGTTATGGTGCTTATCGGGCTTGCATGGATTCCGGTCATCAGGGGATCGCGGGGGCTTTACGACTATCTCCAAAGCGTCCAGGGCTATCTGGCGCCTCCTATTTTCGTTGTTTTCTTCTTCGGTGTTTTCATGAAGAGGCTCAATGCGAAAGGTTGTCTGACTGCGCTCATCGTCGGGTTCTTGATGGGGCTTTTCCGTTTGGCTGTGGACACGCCGCCTCAATGGAGCGAGAATTTCTCGTACAAAGAGGGGTCGTTCTTGTGGTATGTCAACAATATCTACTTCCAGTACTACAGTATGTTGGTTTTCCTGGTCAGTGCGGCTCTGGCCATAGGGGTGAGCTATCTTACCGAGCCGCCTGACGAGCGTAAGATAGCGGGTTTGACCTATGCCACTTTGAGTGAAGAGGACAGGCGCCGTTCGCGTGCAAGTTGGGGTTGGGTGGAGATCGCGATGTCCGTGTTTGTGCTTGCTGCGATTGCAGGGGCTTACCTATACTTTACGGGCTAACGAACTTAAGGAATGCTTTCTCCGAGAAACGAAGCGACAAGCGCTGTCCGGTGGAGAGCAACCCAGCGGGCGGAGGTCGAAAGCCGTACAGGTCATCTTCAGGAGGCGGTCTTTTCAGCTCATTGGTGTGAGGAAGTTTCTGCTTCCGGAGTGTGTTTTTCCTTTGAAGCATTGTGGTGAATGTGATGGAATCACGCCTTTGTTTGAGCGCTTTTTTGACTTTTTCTCTGTTTTCCCTCTGCGGGGACCTGCAAGCGGTTGAGCCGCCTGCATTGCGGGTAAGTGAAAACGGCCGCTTTCTGGTGCTGGAGGACGGATCGGCTTTCTTTCCGGTCGCTGATACGGCGTGGGCGATCGCCTGGCGGCTGGATCGGCGGGAGGTCGAGGCATACTTGGAGCATCGCAGGCGCCTGAAGTTCAACATGATTGCGCTCCTTGCGTTTCCGTCCTACGAAGAAGGCAGAATCGCCCCCAATGCCTACGGAGATCAGCCGTTCTTGGTCCGTGAAGGCAGGTACGATCCACTGCACCCGCTGACGACGCCGGGTTCTGATCCTGCGGATCCAGAGGCTTACGACTATTGGGATCACTTGGAATTCGTCATCGACGCGGCGGCTGCGAAAGGGATGTACGTGATACTGCTTCCGGCTTGGGGCGGGCATATCGCCGGAGCATACGGCACGGGCAAGGAGACGCCCGGAATCATCATACGCCTGCGCGAGGCATACCCGTACGGTAACTGGATAGGCCGGCGCTTCAAGGACAAGAGCAACGTCATCTGGATGCTGGGCGGCGACCGCAGCGCTGTGTACGGTGACCGGGATTATCGCGGCGTGTTTCGAGCCCTGGCTGAAGGGATAGCCGACGGCGTCAACGGCGAGAGCCGCCGGGACGGAAAGGCGGACTACAGCACGACTCTTATGAGTTACCACCCTCAAAAGTGGCAGCCCAACTCCTCTGCATGGTTTCATAATGATCCGTGGTTGGATTTCAATTCCATACAGGACCAGCCGAAAGACCAAATCGCCGCGATCGAGCACGATTACGCTCTGGTTCCGGCGAAGCCGACGTGGCTTTTTGAAGGAGGATACGAGCACCGCAGAGGGGTTTACGGCGACTGGCAGATCCGCTATCAATCTTACCAGACGGTTTTCGCAGGCGGTTTCGGAATAACGTACGGCAACATGAACACTTTCCATTTCGGTGAGCTTGAAGCGCGTTCGCAGAAAAAGGCCGCAGGGGCTGCGCAGGCGGGTTGGAAAAAGGGCCTGGACGATCCGGGCGCTCTGCAAATGCAACACCTGGCATATTTGATGGGGTTGCTGGATAACGATCGTTTTTTGGACCGGATTCCTGACCAGGCATTGATCGAAGGGGATCAGGGAACTGTGGAGGTCGGTGAGGGCGTGCGGTCTAGTGCGTCATCAAGAAACGACTTTCCCGTTCCTACAATTAGCCCCCGCAAGC
>CAZGYL010000337.1:0-5951 GCA_964529985.1 uncultured Planctomycetia bacterium
CGTCCCGCGGGTCAACCAAATGAGGTATCGCCCGCAGGTTTCGCTCAAACGCCTCGATGAACTCCTTCTCGAGCCGTGCGGCTCGTCGGGCGGCTTCCACCTCTTACAGTCCGAGACGCTTTACGTCTTCAAGCCGCAGCGTCCTGAGAAAAGTCTGGAACTCGTCGAATACAACCGCGCTCGGCTTGCCTGCCTCCCGCTCCTTGAGCACCGCACTGAAAGCCTTGACCACAGGGTTCTCGGGCTCCAGCGTAGCGGCTTTGCCGAAAGCTTCGCGGGCCTCGTCCCAACGCTGCGCGGCAAACAGGACAAATCCCTTCACAAGGTGCCCCTCGATTCGATTCGGGTAAAGGTCAATGTAAGACTGAAGCGTAGCCAGGTGGGACTCAAGCTCCGCCGCCCTGCTGCGGCCGTAAAGCCTCTTGAGATCCCACACGTACCTAGCAAAGTCAGGATTCTTCTTGACAATGTCGGTAAGGTACTGAGCGGCACGCTGGTACTCGCCTATAGCGAAAAGCCCGATCACAAGGAAGGCTCGCGGCGGCACCGCCTCAGGCGACTTGAGAGTCGCGGTGTACCAGGCTTCCGCAGCTTGCTCATACTGGCCGCCCCTGAAGCTCACAAGCCCTGTGAGGAAACTCAGCTCAGCCGGGTTGAGGCTCTGAAGAAAAGCCTCCTGGTCCGTTGAGGCGGCGCCGGCAGGTGCGGCCTGCTGCGCGCTTACCGTCGTGGTCTTTTCAGGAGGAGGAGCTTCGTCAGCAGGTACCGGCGCATTATCTTCTTCGTCGTAATTGTAGTAATTGTAGACGATTGTGGTCCCTTCGTCGTAGGGCTCATACTCCCTGTAGTAGACCACTGTGGTTCCCCAGCTCCACCACCAAGGCCACCAGTAACTTACGACCACGCGCGGATAGTACCACCAGTACGGGCGGTAATAACACCAATAAGGCCGCCAACAGCCCCAATACGGCCTGTAGCCGTAGCCGTACCAGAAGTCCCAGTAGCTCCAGCCCAGACCGAACCCAACGTGCAGAGACCACCAACTGTGCCTGCGGTGGTATCGGTAGCCGTAGTCGTAGTAGCCGTGATAAAGGTAACTGGGGCTGTAGGCTCGGGCCCTCGCATAAACACCCACCGTACTTCCGATTCTAAGGTAAGTGCCGGCGGCAAGCCGCGAATCATAGGCCGAAGGGACGAGGTTCGACCTTACACCCAAACGGCTTGCGCGCAGCGAGGTGGCGCCGGGCACAAGACGCGACCCTGCAAGGCGGCTGGTTCTAAGTGAAGTCGGAGTTGTGCGAAGACCGGAATGAAGCCTGCTGATCCTCTGCCATGCCTCGCCCGGCCGAGCCAGTGTGCCCAGAGATCTGCGGCTCCGGTTGTAAAGCCTCCTTGAAGAATCCAAATTGACATAAGGCTTGACACCGAGGCTGTCCCTTGCAAAGCCGGCCTGTCTGGTGCGGCTCAAAGGACCTATCCGCCGGCGATAGGTATCCACAAGCCTCTCGCGAAGATTCGTCGTGCTAAGCCTGCTGCTAAGAGACGCCCTGCTGCCGGAGCTCAGCGGTTTAAGGCTTGAGCGCGTGCTTATCCGCGGCACACTGCGCACGGGACTTCGAGAAGAAGGTGTCACCCTTCGCGCGATACCGCTTGAACGGCGGTAGCCGGAAGAGCTCGAAGGCGAAGAGGGCCGAACGGTCGTTCGCGGCGATGTTATGCGCGGTGCGATCGTGGATCTGCGGATCGAGCTTGAGCTTCGAGGCACAATCCTGCTGGGCACGGAAAAGCGCGGGGTGGCCCTGCGATAGGTCGAGGGCGATCGCCTCACAGACGGGCTTGATATGCGCGGCGTGCGAATGCGCGGCGCACTTACCCGAGGCGCACGCGAAGTGGACCTGTAGCTGGGTCTCGGCGCAGTGAAGCTGCGGCGCGGTGAAGAAAAACGCGGAGTTGAAACCCTCGGAGCTCTTATACTCCGGCTGGGTGCGGAGATGCGCGGAGTTGAAATCCTGGGTCTTGAAATCCTGGGTGCAGAGACCCTCGGTGCGGAGACTCTGGGTGCGGAGAACGAGGGCCTTGAGACTCGGCCGCCGCCCAGCCGGCTTCTACCCCTCAGACCGGCGCCCTCCGCCTGGGAAGCTCCCGGGCCGAAGACCAGGCAAACTGCGGCCAGAATCGCAGCGAAAAACCCAGCAAACGCCGTCCTTCTTTTTGCAAACTCTCTGCGACGCCTCATGACTTCCTCCCGCGCGGTTCTGCCGCGCTTCTTGGCGCCTCAAGCACTTCTCACTGGGCCATTATATCCGCCGAAAGCGCTCTACACAGCGAAATTTACGCTGAAAAGAGCTCAAGTTGCCCGCGGTAAGACCTCCGCCGAGCTGCCGGAAGGCCCGCCGCAGGCGCTTTTTCACCTGTTTAGACGACCTTCCCGAAGCAGCTATTCACGCAAAACGCACGCTCGGCGGCAGGAAAATTCACTCCGAGCGGATAAACTCCCGCAGGGCTTCCCCAGCGGCTTTAAGGTCCCCGCGGCGGGCCGCCTCCGAGGCACAGGCCGCAAGCCTCACTTGCCGCTCGGTAAACGGTGCAGGAGGGTCGGGCGGGCGCTCCTCGCTCCAACCCAAAACGCCTCCCGGAGGCTCCCCCGCACCGAGAGCCCGCAGGATCCTGAGCTTGAGTTCCTCAAGCCCCTGTCCTGTAAGCCCTGAAACAGGAAGCACTTCAGGCGGAAAGGAGCCACCGAGGTCCGCCTTCGGGCCCAAACGCAGCGCCCGCGGCACCCCGCCGGGAAGCGAAGAAGGTTCACAGCCCAAGCAAAGCACAAGATCGGCCTGCCTCAAGGCCTGCTCTGCAAGCTGAGCGCCCAGAAGCTCAACCTCCGAGGCATCATCGCGAAGGCCCGCTGTGTCAATGAAAACCACAGGCACGCCGTCTATCTCGGCTTCCGCTTCAAGCAAGTCCCGGGTGGTGCCGGGCACATCTGTTACAATGGCGCGCTGCCTGCCGGCCAACCGGTTGATCAAAGTTGATTTTCCTACATTCGGAGGCCCGACGACAACCACCCGCGCCCCTTCCACAAGAACTGTGCCGAAGCGGCTTCTCTGCTCAAGTTCAGCCGCAATGCGCCGGAGCTCCTCCCTGCCGCCGCCCGAAGCTTTCAAAACAAGCCTGCTCAGCTCTCCCCCGAGCTGCCTGAGAAGAAAGGCGCACGCCCGGTCCGTCGTGCACTTGGGCAACGCCTCGAGAGCTTCCTGCTGCACCCTGTCGCAGCGCACGAAACTTGCAGCATATTCGCTGAAGGAGGCAAGCTGAGCCCCCCTTCGCTCCAGGAAAGAAAGAACTTCCTTCCGGGCGGCACCGCCTCCATGAAAACAGATCTCGCCTTCTTCAGCGCCCGTAGGTGCCTGCTCGGCAGGTACGAGCAGAGCCACCACCTCGTCAACAAGAATCTCTCCTTCCCTGAGTTTCCGGTAGCAAGGGACCCCGGGTTTTATCCTTTTTATTATGGAACGCACGAAGGCGCCCGCCCCAGGTCCCCAAAGCACCAAAGTGCCTATTCCACCCGGCCGCGGGGGTGTAAGCGGCGTCAGAAAGACCGAAGCACTCATTACCCGCGCCGTTCTCCGCCGACCTTCTTAAGTTGTTTTTTCGCTCCTGCGCCCTCTTCTGTTTTCCCCTTGCTCAGGTCAAGCCGCCACACGCGGCCGCTTTGAGGGTCAACAAGATAAAAACCGGCTGCTGCCGGATCCGCCGCACAGCGGATCCGGCCCTCAACACCGTCGCTCTTGGGGATGACCTCGCCGACTGCAAACAGTCTGGGACGGCCTTTTTCAGCTGCAGCATGATCGTAGACATCAATGCGGCGCAGAACCGTTCCCCCGCGGTCGCGGCCTCCTGCAATAAGCACTCGATCGCCGCCTCCGGGTATAAGCGCGACCGAAGGCTGAACCGTGTACTGGTGAAACGTGCCTGCAAAGGCTCTGACTTTTTGACTCAAAGGATCGAATTCAACCGCCTCGTCAATAGGAATCTCCCAGCTTTCCCAGCGCGAGACCTGCCGCACTCCTCCGAGAACGACCACGCGCTTGAGTCCCGGAAGATAGACAGCCGCATGGCCGTGCCTTGCATACCTTTCCTCCTCCACATAGCCCCGCGGCATGTAGAGGAAGGAATTGACAGGCACGCCGGGTCGTGCTTCCGAAGGTTCGACAACTAAAGGTAATCCTACGGAAGAATCTCCGACTCGGCCGCCGTAAACAAAAGCACCCCACGATCCGTTGCGAAGCGGAACCGCAGTTACGGTAAGATCGCGCCTGGCAGGAAGCTCAGGCGGGAAAAAGGTGCCCAAAAGCTGAACCTCAGGAGCCGGAATGGTGTTTGAATCGCTGCTCAGCGCGATGTTCCAGCGCACCCAGTACACTGTGACGCTTCCCCACCTGCCCACCTCACCGCCTGTAACGACCACATAGCCTTGCGTCTCACTTTGCGGCACGTATACGCCTCTTGCACCAATCCGCATGACCGGCTGGGGAGGCGGGCCGGGTTGCGGTTTAAGCTCAACAGAGCTCACACAACCAACTTCCCTGCCGGCAATGCAGATAAGCTCAGGCGGCGGAAGCGGTTTTCCGAAAGCTTCAACGCCTCCTGCAACAAGCACGCAGGCAACAAGCGGCACTGCAGCCGGAATCGGCAACGCCACTGCAGCATGACCGAAACGCGGGTGTTGCAAGACTCCTTCCCAGAGAAGCGGGTCAGGGTGCGCAGGATCAAATGCAAAAACATCACCGCGAGTTTTTCTCCCGCCTTCAGGCTCCCGCCCCCCTGTTATGACGACAACAAGTCCTGCGGGACTCTTGCAAAACGTCGTGCACGAATCCTTGTTGCCGCCTGAGGGCCCCAGCCTCGCTCTACCAATAAACCGGAGTGCTTTGAACGGCTCCCCGGCAACGATGGGAACGCAGAAGTCAGGCGCAGGCCCCACAGCGCCCAGGCCGCTGTCGCGGCCTTTTATAAGCAAACTGGGAGCAGCAGGCGAGGCGTTGAAACCCAGGCGCGACAGGGCCGGCTGCCCGGGAGCCGAGGGCCTGAAATAAACCCCCCGGCCGAGCTGAAGGTGAACAACCCTCAGGTCCGAAGGATCGGCTTTAAGCGGAAGCGCGCGGCTCTCGTAAGTCCCCAACTGGTCTATACCCTCGGGGAGCAGGAACTCGGAGGTAAGAAGATTAACAGGCGAGCTGTCCGGCGGCGCTTTCACAACCTCAACAGCCGCTGAGAATCGAAGTTCAAGCTCGTCCTCCTGGTCAACCAATTTGTTGAGGTTTCGATCGCGCCACACGCATTCGAGAAGAACCGGATTGGGTACTCCCCGCAGCAACTTAAGCCACTTGCCCTCAACGTGCGGGACTCCTTCGAGCCGCACTTTCACTTCGGGAGCACCTGCAAAAGGACGCGCTTCGGAAAACAAGATCTCAATGCAAGGGGGGCTGTCCTTAAGCGCGACCGCGAAAGAGCCGCGGGGCTCGGGTTTGAACTTCACCTTTACCTTGCTCTGAGCGGAAAGCGGCCTGTTGAGGTAAACCCGCGCTATCGTGCCCCTCGCTGTGCCGCCCAGCCCCGCATAAAGAACCCGAACGGACGGACCGGGCCTGCAACCTCCGGCAAGCGCAAGGAGTGCAATGATTGAAAACAGCGACTTCAGAGACACGGGTGCGTGCATAGGCTCGTATCTTACCGGCCCTTTTCTTCCGGGGCGAACCGTCCAATTGTGGTGTCGTGCCGGAGCCGGGTCAAGCTGAAGCACTGCGCAAAGGAGGGGATAGTGCCTCATGCAGAAACCATTTTCCCGTTTCCGCAATTCGCCTCGGGAAGCCAGAGGGCCCTATAAGTGCCTCGTCCGATAAATACGGGAGCGGATGGCGGAGAGATTTTGGTGCGAGGCAAGGAGCCGCGAC
>CAZGYL010000338.1:0-5939 GCA_964529985.1 uncultured Planctomycetia bacterium
GGAACGACCACGATTTCGAACTTTTCCACGGGCCGGCCGTCCGGTCCGATTACACATCCGCTGACCTCGATTTCGCTCGATTTTTCGGCCGGGGCGCCGGAGGGCTCTAAGACGGCCAGCCCTACCAGAGCAACCAAAGCGGCGGCTCCGATAACCCAGTACCAAACCGACGAGACCTGCTCACCCATGGCCTCCTCCACCGCCGCCGGGTGGATCACTCCTCCCGGTAGCCGGTAATTATGAAGGTCCCGCTCTTGCGGTCCTTCTCTATTTCGATCAAACCGTATTTTCTCATATCTTCGAGCATTTGCGAGAAAGAATGATAGCCGTAGTAACCTTCGTTGAAGTCGGGATACTTGCGCTTTATGGTCTGTTTCACCATGGAGGCCCAGATTACTTCTTTGTCTTCCCGGACAAGAGCATCAATGGCTTCAAGCACCCGGCGGAAGCCTTCCGCCTTGCGCGGAGGAACCTTCGCGCTTATCTTCGGAGCCTTAGCCTTGGTCTGCCTTACCAGATCGTCGTAAAACAGGAACTCGTCGCAGTTTTCGACCAGCAGCTTACTCGTTGAGTTCTTCACTCCGAGGCCGATCACCGTTTTGTTGTTTTCGCGCAACTTGGCCACAAGGGGGGTAAAGTCGCTGTCTCCGCTTGCGAGCACGAAAATGTCAATATAGTCCTTTGAGAAGCACAAGTCCATCGCGTCGACCACCATTCGTATGTCCGCGCTGTTTTTCCCGCTGTAATCCCGCCGCGGCACGTATACGAGCTCAACGCCGGCCTCGTGAAGAGCTCGCTTCTCCTTCGAGTACGCCTCCCAGTCCGCGTAGGCCCGCTTGACCACTATGCGGCCTTTCTCAACCAGGCGTTGCAGAATGCAGTTCAAGTCCAGTGACTTGTAGCGGGCCTCCTTAATGCCCAGCGCCAGATTTTCCCAGTCGAAGAAAACCGCCAACTTAGGCTCTTCAGCCATACCGTACTCTCCTTACCTGTGAAACCGGAGCGCGGCTCCGAGGGCGATTTGCAGCTTCCTCCACAAGGGAAGCGAATGCCGCTCAGCAAGCACCTCGAACCCGGCGCGCGCCATACTTTTCAACAAAGATTCGTATATTGCGGCAAGGGTGTATGGACAAGCTGCAGCATCGCGGGCCACCAAACGCCAGAGTCCACGAGCCTTCCTGAAGTACTCGGCGGCTCTTGCCGCCTCAAAGGCCAGCAGCCTGCGGAGGGGCTCGGATACCCTCGTGCGCCTCAGTTCCTCCTCGCTTACCGAAAAACGCCTGAGGTCTTCCTGGGGGAGGTAAATGCGGCCCCGCAGGAAGTCCTCCCGCACGTCCCGCACGATGTTTGTGAGCTGCATCGCGTAACCGAGGTAAACGGCGTACCGCCTTGCAGTTCTGTCCCGGTACCCGAAGATCTCCATGCATGCCAGGCCCACCGCCGAAGCGACGCCGAAAAGATACCGGCGGAGTTGCTCAAAGGTTTCGTATCTGCTCAGCCTGCAGTCCATCAGCACTCCGTCGATGATCCATAGAAGCTGCCGGCGCTTTACAGGGAAAACGGCTCTGGCCTCAAGCAGGGCTGCTGCTGCAAGCCGGTCAGGTCCGGACAGCCCTTGCGGGCCTTCAATAAGCGCTTCAAAGCGCCGGCGCAAGGCCGGCTCATCGAGGGCCGCGGAAGCACTTGCATCCACCGCGTCATCCAACAGTCGACAAAACGCGTAAAGCGCATACACAGCACGCCTCTTGCGGGGCGGAAGGAGGAGAAACCCGTAGTAGAAATTCTTGGCTTCTCTTCTGACCAGCTTCCGCACGAAGGCCTTGGAGCGGGAACTTAGCGACGGATCCAATGGACCGGTGCGCGCGGGCCTCTCGGCTCTTACACCGAGCGGCGGTGCCAAAACAGCGGAACACTTTTCCTGAACGGCCATGGCGATTTTACTGCTTCTGGAGTCGGGAGCTTCCGGCACGGCTCCGGGACGGTCCAGGACGCCCCCCTGGGGGTCGCGAACCATGGTATGATAATGCGCGCTTCGGGGCCAGCGGCTCTACGCGGCGTAGTTCCGTTTCCGGATGACCGATAACTCCAGTAAGAGCGTAGGCGCGGTTTGAACGGCCGCACAGCGGCGACCAAGGCGGTTTCGGGAGGAACTCCATGTTCAAGAAAGTCCTCTTCAGACCTATAAGCCAACTGGGCCTATTCGGCATTTTCACCTGGCGGACGGCCCGCTGCCTTGTGCGCGGGGGGATACCGTTGCACCACGTTCTCAGACAAATGAGTCGCGTGGGAGTGGAAAGCCTTACTATTGTAAACGTATGCGCGATCTTCACCAGTATCGTTTTGACCCTGCAGACGGCGTACGAGCTCATGCGGTTCGGCGCCCACCACTACATAAGCCGAATTGTGGGAATCGCCTTCCTGAGGGAGATCGGCCCTGTTTTCACCGCGCTTATGATCGCCGGGCGGATCGGAAGCGGCATAGCGGCTGAGCTCGGCTCCATGCAGGTCACCGAGCAGGTCGACGCACTGCGCGCAATGGGCGCGGATCCTTTCCGGCACTTGGTGCTGCCCAGGGTGATAGCCACCACGATAATGGTCCCGGCCCTGACCCTGATTACCGATGCCCTGGGAATCGCAGCGGGCATGCTCACGTCTCAGGTTGCCTTGGGGGTTGCCCCGGCCCGCTACCTGAGCACCTGCGTTGAGGTGCTCCAGCCACTGGACCTGATCTCGGGCGTAGGCAAAGGGCTGTGCTTCGGCCTGCTTATCGGCTTGGTAGCCACTTTTGTCGGACTCCAGACCGAGCGGGCTACAGAAGCGGTGGGACGTTCCACAACCCGGGCTATGGTAACGTGCGCCTATGCGATTCTCATTGGAGACTTTCTGTTGACGAAAACGTTCTTCCTCTTGGTGTAGCTTTCTTAGGGTGCAGTTCTTGCGGTGCTGTGGATACAAAGCTCTTTAGACGCAAGATAGCGGCGGGCGTAAAACCGTGTACGGCTTCCGGTTGATCCAGGTATACAAGTCCTTTAACGGAAACGAGGTGCTGCGGGGCATCAACCTCAGCGTCCGGGAGGGGGAGCGCGTGATCATCATCGGAGGGAGCGGTTGCGGAAAGAGCGTAACCCTTAAACTTCTCTGCGGCTTGCTCAAGCCCGATCGCGGGAAGGTGTTCCTCTGGGATGCCGAGGTTTCCTCCATGAGCGAAGAGGAGCTCGTGCCGATCCGTCGGAGAATCGGAATGCTTTTCCAGAGCAGCGCTCTTTTCGACTCTCTTTCGGTTTTTGAGAATGTGGCGTTTCCTCTGCGCGAGCGAGGCGGATACAGTGAGGAGGAGATACGGAGGCGCGTGGAGGAGAAGCTGCAGGCGGTCGGCCTGCCCGGCATCGGACACATGGCGCCGGCTGCGCTTTCAGGGGGAATGCGAAAGCGGGTCGCGCTTGCGCGGGCCATCGCTATGGATCCTGAGATCGTCTTTTACGACGAGCCTACGACCGGGCTTGATCCGGCGAACGCCAGGCGGATCAGCCTGTTGATAAGGCGGCTACATGATAAGCTGAAGTGCACAACCTGTGTGGTGACGCATGATATGGCCTGTGCGAAGATCGTCGGGGGTCGCTACGCGTTCTTGGCCAACGGGGTGATTCTGGTCGAAGGTCCCGTGGAGGAAATCGATAAGACCACTGAGCAAGAAGTGCGCGCGTTTCTTGATTACGAAGGAGGCCGGGTGTGAACGGGAGCAACGCAGGAGAGAGTCTGCGGGTAGGATTTGTGCTTTTCGTGGCGCTTGTCATCGCCACCTTCGGGCTTTACCTGGTTGCGTTCAAACCGACCGTTATGGGGAAAACGGTTACGTTCAGAGCCTATTTTTCCGAGACAAGCGGCCTGAAGGTGGGGGCACCGGTTTGGCTAGGCGGAGTTGAAGTGGGATCGGTTGAGGATGTGGGCTTCACCGACCCGAAGCTCGCCTCCCAGGGGTTCAAGGAAATCGAAGTAACGGTTGAGATTCAGCAGAGGTTTTCCGACAGGGTCCGAGAAGATTCGATCGCCCGTATCCGCACCCAAGGCCTGCTTGGTGAAAAGATCGTCACCATTTCCCCCGGTACATTCAACAAACCCCGAATAGAACCCGGCGGGGTCATCCCTTCGGAGGAGGGCCAGGATCTTGAGCAGGCGATCGCTACAGCCGGGGCCGGAGTGGACAGGACGGCCGCCGCGGCGGTCCTTGCCCTTGAGGAACTCAGGCAGATTCTGGTTGACATACGAAAGCAACGGGGAATCCTGGGGAAACTCATTTACAGCGACGAGTTTTACCGTGACACGATAGATCGGGTTGACCGGATGATCGAGGAAGTGCGCAAAGAGCTTGCGGCGCTTACCAAGACGGTCGAGCAGGAGATCCGCGCCTTTAGGGCTGATGCCTCAAAAGTCCTCAATACCTTGAATGACGAAATCGATCAAACCGGAAACTCCGTCCGGCAGGCGACCGCCGTGCTTCGCCGCGACCTTGAAGAGGCCGAAGCTCTGCTCAAAGAGATCCGCACGGGCGAAGGCACCGCCGCGCTGCTGGTGCGCGATCGCGACTTTGCGCGCAATGTGTCGGAATCGCTCGCCCACCTCGAGGTCAGTTTGCGCCATCTCGCCTCTATCATGGAAAAAATCGATGAAGGAACGGGCACGGTCGGCAAGCTGGTGAACGACCCCAGCGCCTATACGAGCTTTCGGGACTTGTTTGAAGGAGTACAGCAGTCCTGGTTGCTGCGCGATGCGGTGCGCGAGGCGGAGGCTACAGGCCGGAGGCTCAGAATCGAGCGCTGGCAGGAGAAGTCGAAAGAATCTTCAGGAAAGGAAAAAGGAGAGCAAGGGAATGATGTTGAAAGCACCGGAAGTGGAAAAGACGCAACGACCGGAAGCGGGCGGAGTGCACGTTGAGGCGGGAGGCCGCGGTCTTGCGCTTGCAGCTCTCGTTGCACTCGCTGCACTGGTTGTAAGCGGCTGCGCCGTTCCTACCGAGTATCGCAACAGGGAGGTCCTCTTCAGTGCGGCTCTCTACAGCGGAATGCCCGAAGCGGTGGCCGGGCACACCCTTGTCGAAGCAAGACTCAGGCCTTACGCGCTTACCTTTCACTACCTCAGAGAAAACCCTCCAAGTGAGTTTTGGGTTATCCGATTCGCTGAGAATCCCGCGGAGCAGTACCCCTACAAGCTCCGTTCTTTCGAAGAGATGCTCAAGGCCCTTAAGAGTCACAAAAAGGGGTTTAAGCAAGGTGAAAGCCTTCGGCTTACATTAGGAGAAAACGAGCTTGTAAAGGGTGTTTTCTACAGCTTTACGGAGGGAAAGTCCAAGCGCTTCGGCTTCTTCTGCCTTTGGCACCGAAGCGCTGAAGCCGGCGGCTGGATCTTCGTGCTTAGTATGGCGGCCGCCGAGCCTATCGGGCGCGCTGAGGTCGAGCAGATCCTGAACGCGCTTTATCAAAGCGGATAAACGCAGCAAATCCCGGGCAGGTGGAGGCCCTCAGCAGTTCTGTTCCGCGCGACCTACAATCGCGGTGCGTACCTTCTCAATCTCCGCTGTTTCCAAGGGGCGCCAAATTTTCCGCTGTACCCTCCGATTCACCTCCTGCTGGCTGCAGGTGAGGCTTGTTACATGAAGGCCTTGGCCGTTGAAAACGTGTACCCTTCCGTTGGGCCCCAAAACGACCACTGTGTTGCGCCTCGTGTCCGCAAGAAAGTCCTCGGTTCGTGCCTCAAGCACATCCCGAAGCGCGGCTCCAGCAGGTCTTGAAGGATCGCTGTGCCTCAGGCGCGCATGCTTTGTACGCCTGGAGGCCTGACGGTAAATCTTTTCCACGCCGGCAGCCACATGGCGCACGGTGGTCTGAATCTCCTGCATGTTGATCTTGCGTTGAACGGCCGTGCTTCTGAGCCGCAGGTCCGCT
>CAZGYL010000339.1:0-5933 GCA_964529985.1 uncultured Planctomycetia bacterium
GGACCTTCACACGGCCTCCAAACTTTTATTTCCACCTTACCACGATGGGCCCCTTTTGGGCAGTGTCCGGCGGGCCGTAGACGATTTCCCGCACTGGGCTAAAATACGCCTCATGAGAAGACGGCAGCTTGATCTCCTCCTGATCGGCCTTGTCTTTTTAGGCCCCTACATGCTCAAGCGGTGGGAGGCGACGCTTCGAAGCGATTGCTTGGTGTATGCAGCCATCGCCAAGCATATGTACAGCACAGGCGACTGGGTGCAGCCCGAGTTCGCCGGTGAGCCGTATCTGAAAAAACCACCTCTGCTTTTCTGGCTCTCAGCCGCAGGCATGGCTCTTTTCGGTGCGGACGGGTTCGGGGCCTCGGTTTTTCCGCTCCTGACCTCGGCGTTGCTGGCCTTGGGCCTCTATGAGCTTCTAAGCTCTCTGGGTTTCAGGCGCGAGGGCCTTTGGGCGGCACTTCTCCTACTTCTTACCCGCGGGCTTATGAGAAACGCCGCCCTGCGCATGGAGCCTGTAGTGTGTGCGCTTACCGTCGGAGCGGTTTTGGCTGCGGCAAAAGCAGAAAAGAGGCCCGTGCTCCTCCTGCTTATCGGCGTTTGTGCGGGGTTGGGATTCCTTACCAAATCGGCTGCAGGCCTCTGGCCTCTTGCAGTGGGGCTTCCGGCCGCGGTGCTTCTGGGACCACCGCGGGCGTTTCTGAGGCCTTGGCTCTGGTTGGGGCTTGCAGCCGGCGCTGTAATCGCAGCACCGTGGCATATCGCTATGGGACAGCGCTGGGGTGAAAGGTTTTGGCTGGAATACCTCCAACATGAAATCTGGCTCAGGTTGGATACGCACAGCACGCTTTTTCCGTACCGCTCTCCTGTTTTCTACGTCCGCTCGTTCGTGCTCAACTTCCTGCCTGCCGTAGTGCTCCTTCCCGGTGTGCTTGTCCTGGGCCTGCGCAAGCGGCTTGGCATTCCGAAAGGCCTCGGGTGGCTGCTTGCGCTGTGGACGCTCTTAGGTGCCGCGCTGCCGCTTCTTCCACGCACGAAGTACGCCCGATACCTTCTCCCCCTCTACGTGCCGCTTTCGATCTATTGCGGCTTTTTTACAGCGAAAGTTCTTCGCAGATCGTTTGACGAATCACTCAAACGCTTCTTGGCCGGAGCGCTGCCGGTTCTTTATCTTCTGCTTGCCTGTCTACCCATCACGCTTCATGCCGATGATAAAACCAAAATACGCGAGGTTATTCCGGTTCTCTCCTATTATCACAAGCGGGGCTACAAGATATGCTTCCATGCCAATAAGTTCACGCGGGAGAAAGCGGCGCTTATCGTCTACAGCGACATGAATCCATGCTCTCCGGCTGAGGAGCGCCTGCCTGCAAAAAGAGCTCTCCTTTTCTCGCGAGGTCCCATAGAAGGTTGTCTCCTTCTCTATGAAACCCCCTACTGGAAGCTGTACCGTTGTGACGGCCCTCAAGCAGCGGGGAAGACAGCCCAAGGAGACCGGAATCACGCGCGCTCCCCTTGAAGAACTTCGCCCAAGGTGCGGCATTCGCCCTTGAGACGGGACAGCCCCGCAGTGCATAATCGCTTCTGACTTCGTTGAGAAAAAGGAGGTGTTCCATGCGAATACGCTTGCAGATTCTTTTGATCGTTATGCCTGCTTTTCTCCAGGCTGCATTTTTCCGGCAGGACGCGCGCGTTTACCGCGGTGAGCATCTAAAAGCCGTTGCAATGCCGATCGGAGGAATAGGAACCGGCACGGTATGGCTTGCAGGCGACGGCCGATTGAGTGTCTGGCAGATCTTCAACAACTTCGATGAGTTGCCGTTGCCTGACACCTTCTTTGCGGTCCGAGCTCAGACCGAAGGATCCAAGGCGCTGCTTAAGATCGCAGGCGGGTACAACGGGTGGGGCCTTGAGGGCTTTGAGGAGGTCTCCTGCCTGGGAGAGTACCCGTTTCTTGTTGTCCGCTGCCGCGAGAAAGGTTTCCCGCTTGCGGTTGATCTTACAGGCTTCAACCCCATGATCCCGCTTAATACGAAAGACTCGGCCCTCCCCTGCGCAATCTTCAAACTTGAGGCGAAAAACCTGAGCAACAAGAACGTTGACTGTTCTTTTCTATTCAGCATACCCAATCCGATTGGGTACGCAGGAGGAGTGCACCTGCAAAGCAGATTTTACGAAGGCTACGGCACCAACACGAATACCTACCGTACTCTCGGCACAGGGGGAATGCTGCACCTTGCGGTTGCTGACGATCAGCCCGCCTTGCTCAGTAAGCCGCTTCGCATTTTCGTTTGGGGAAGGCGCGATCGAGCGATCGTTGAATGCGAGGGTGTTAAGCTGGTCACCCTGCCGCGCAGGGGCCTTCCGAAAGCCGACGCTTTTCTGCTTGAAGGCCTGACAGGGAAGGAAGACGGGCGGCTATGGCAACTTTTGGCCGAAGCCGCGCGGGACGGCAAACCCGTTGTAATCTCCGGCGCCTCGGTCGGTTTCTGGCGCCGGCTTTCAGGGCAAAAGACCTCCGAGCCGCCGCAGTATGAGGTCTTTGAAGATTTTGAGGACGGTACCTACAGGCGCTGGACCGTTGAGGGCACCGCCTTTGGAACCAAACCCCACACAGGCACAACTCCGGGCCAACAGCATGTGAGCGGTTTTCACGGCCGTTATCTTGTCAACAGCTTTTTGCCAGACGACGGCCCTCAAGGCCGCATGATTTCAAGACCTTTCAAAATCCGCCACAGGTACATCGGAATGCTTGTGGGAGGCGGTCCGCACAAAGGACGGACCTGCGTGAACCTGCTTCTCGGAGGGAAAGCAGTGCGAAGCGCAACGGGTCGCGCAGTCGAACACCTTGAGCCTGTAGTGTGGGACGTGGGAGATCTCCGAGGAAAAGAGGCGAGGATTGAGATCGTAGACCGCGAGAGCGGGCCTTGGGGACACATAAATGTGGATTTCATTGTTTTCTCCGATCACAATCCGCAAGAGATTCTAAGGCCGCCGGCAGAACTTCAGGCTCTTGCCTCCTTCATTGCAGCCCGGCTGCTTGGAGCTGAGGAAGTGGACCTCGGATTGCAAACCGCACCACCGCTTCCAGGGGCACCCGAGGTTTGGAAAATCACAAAAGCGGTAAGACTCAAGGCTTCTTCTTGGCGGTCTTACAAGATCCTGAAATCCTGCAAGGACGTACCCGTTCTTATTGAAGGGCCGTTCGGAAAAGGAAGGATCCTTGTTGCTGCAGCAAAACGCATTCCGGCTTCGTGGGCTATGAGCTTTCTTGCCCGCAGCACCGGGCGCACATACCGCTGGGGCACGGGGCTGAGCCGATCTTCACCCAAATGGGGCGACTTGACCCTTTGCTCGCTGAGGCGTACTCCCACTGTATGCGCCCGCTGGACCGACGCAAAAAAGCTGCTTGAGGCCTTCGCAGCAAAAGGCCGGCTGGAGGGACCTGCAGAAAGCGGGCCGAGCCCGGCCGGCGAAACCTACAACGCAGCTCTTGCCGTCTCCTTCAAGCTGCGTCCCGGGGAAACCAAAGCCGCATACTTTCTTCTGACGTGGTACTTCCCTAATGTAGAGCGCTTCGGGCACAAGGGGAACAAGTACGCGGATTGGTTCAACAGCGCAAGGCAGGTCGCGCTTTACATAAACGAGCACTTCGAGCGCCTTGTGGACGACACAGAACTCTTCCACGACACTATGTACGAGACGAACCTGCCTTACTATGTGATTGATGCCGTAACGTCACAGCTTGTGATCTTCCGCGGGCAGACTTGCTTTTGGTCGCAGCGCCACAAGGCTACAGGCAAGGACTACTTCGCAGGGTTTGAAGGTTGCTACGGTTGCTGTCCCCTTAACTGCACGCATGTTTGGAATTACGCCCAGGGTCATGCATGCCTGTTTCCTGAGATCGGCAGAAATCTCCGCTGGTACGACTTTATGCACTACCTGAAGGAAAGCGGGGAAAGCCAGCACAGGCAGCACGTAAGCACCGGTGCATTCATCGACGGCCACTGCGCGATCATTGAAGCGGCCTACCGCGAATACCTGCGCAGCCCTGACGACTCCTTCCTGCGTTTGATATACCCGCGTGTGAAAAAAGCGGTGCAGTGGCTAATTCAGGCCATAGATCCCGACCGGGACGGCGTCAACGGAGGCACTCAATGGAATACCTATGACGTGCATACGGACGGCGCTCACACGTTTATAGGATCGCAGTACCTTTCGGCTCTTGCTGCAGCCGAGCGCATGGCCTCAGCGGTAGGCGATAAGAAGAGCGCAAGCGCCTGGAGGACGCTGCGCCTTAAAGGCTCCCGAAATCAGGACCGCCTTCTTTGGAATGGGGAATACTACATTCAAAAGCCGCCGAAACGGCCTTCCAGGGATTACCTTACCGGCTGCCATTCTGATCAACTCATCGGCCAGTGGTGGGCACATATGCTCAACACCGGCTATCTCTATCCGAAAGAGCGCATAAGGCGGGCGCTTGAGTCCATTTTCAAATACAACTTCAGGACGAACTTCCGCGGTTTCAAGCAACGACCCCGCCGCTTTGTTGAAGATGATGATCCGGGCCTTCTGATCTGCACGTGGCCCAAAGGAGGCAGGCCCGATCCTTTCATTCTGTATGCCGATGAGATATGGACCGGGATCGAGTACGAGGTTGCAGCGCTCATGCTTTACGAGGGTATGCAAGAGGAAGCTTTCCGTATTGTAAAGGCCGTTCGGGACAGGTATGACGGCAGGCTGAGGCCGAATCTTTCTTCAGGACCGGGCGGCAACCCTTTCAACGAGCTTGAGTGTGGAAAGTTCTACGCCAGGGCCTTGAGCTCTTACAGCCTCCTGCTTGCGGCACAGGGTTTCATTCTGAACGGCCCTGAAGGCTTGCTGGGTTTTAAGCCCCGCTACAGCCCCAGGCGCCACAGAAGCTTTTTCGCAGCGTCGGAGGGCTGGGGCCTTTTCAGCCAAACTCAAACCGAGAACCGCCAGGAAGAAGAGATCGTCTGCAGGTGGGGACGGATCCGAGTTGAGCGCCTTGTTTTTTCCGTCCCTCCTCAGTACTCCTATCCCGAGGTTATGGTTAACGGTAAGCCAGTTGACCACGATGGGGTGCGGGCAGGTCGGGAAGTGGAACTGAGGATCGACCCTGTTGTACTTAAGGCTGCAGACACACTGAAAGTCGTCTTCAGGCGAAGCGGCTCCTGAAAGCCTTAGCCTTCACAAAAAAAGGAGGCGTCTGGATCTTCAGACGCCTCCTAATCTCTTAAAATGGCCCGGCCTTCTAACGGCTGACCTGAACCAGAGTGACCTGCGCGTTTACGCCGCAACGTGTTGTCATGTCGAGGCAGTCGCCGGGCTCATCGAGCTTGCCGTTTCCGTTTAGATCGAGAAAGCCTATTAAGTCGCCCGCGTCCACGTCGTCATTCTGATTCGCATCCTTCCAGAAAAGAAGGACACCAAAGGGCAAACAGGGAAGAGGAAACTGGAGGATTCCGTTTTGATCTGCAGTCATACAAAGGGCGGCGCCTTCCTCGCCCTGGCAAGCAACCGAGATAACAGCTACCGTTCCTTCAGGATTTCCTCCTTTAAGCTGGATACGGAGGATATCCACTTCCCGCTCCCTCATGGCGACATCAGCGCGGGCGCCAGCACGGGCCGCAATATGTACCGAGTCGGGATTCCCGTCTCCGTTTGCATCGTAAAAACCGGTACAAGCCTTGCAGCAGCCGTTTTTCTTCCACGCGTGCACTTCATAATTACCGGGCGGAACGTTATAAAGGACATACCTTCCCTGGCTGTCTGTAGTTGCCCGGAACTGACGCTTAGTGCAGTTGGAAGCGTCCCAGACGATGACTTGAGCGTCTGCTACGGGAATTCCACCGCACTGGACGACACCCGCAAGGCCAGGACAATCGCACTTGGGAGGAGCTCCTTTACCGTAC
>CAZGYL010000340.1:0-5923 GCA_964529985.1 uncultured Planctomycetia bacterium
TGGAAGGTTACGATTTCCTGGTCTTGCTCCGGGTAATAATCTACGGCCTGCGTCTGTTGGTTCCTCTCTCCGATCTTCTTGAAGTTCGTGCCGTCCCAAATGATTATGTAATCCTTGCAGCCGCTGTCCGAGCACTCGTACTTGCTCATCTCAACACCGATGAGATCGCCCAGTTCAATGGTGCTCTTTGTGTGCTTGGTAAGTTTTCCGCTCACCTTAAACAGCGTGTATTCTTCACCGGTGTCGACCCTGGTTACAGTCGCCCCGTTCTGAACTTGTACGCCGTAAGGAACCCAGAGTCCGTAATAGCCTATATAGCCGTATTCGCCCGTAGGAAGTTGGATGGGGAAACCGGCGTCGAGGTCGACGGCCTCGCCCGTGTCGGCGTAAAAGAGCTTGTAGCGGTAGACCTTGTAAGTGAAGTTGTTCTTGTCGTAGACCGTAGTCGTGCTTCCCGTTTTCTTCTTGAGGTAGTTCTCATTGAAGGCGTAGTAGGAAGTCGTTTCGGTGATCGGTGATCCGTTCTCACCCTCGTACTGATATACGTAGGCTTTACCCGAAGTCATGGTAGAGTTTGCGATCACTTTTGTTTGATTGATGCAGGACCAGTTGCCCTCGTCGGCGGATTCGCTGTATTCGACGATTACGTTTCCATCGCTGTCCGCATCGACGCTCATTACCATGTGGAAGAACTCATCGCCTTCATTGCCGTTGCTGTCAAGTACGGTGCCTTTGAAGTGGGCCTCAAGAACGCCGTAGGGGTATGCGTCGCTTACGCCCTGCCACACCGTGAAGTAGCCGCGGATCCTCATGGCATTTCCGCCCGGACCGCTCGGCTCCTTGACCCAAATTTTTATTATCATGGGGTCGCTGTTGCTTGCGCGCGTGACATCGACTACGATCTCCATTAGGTCTTCGGTTGTTGAAGAAGTCGCCGCCGAACCAGATTGCGCGCTTTGGTTTTCCTCGACTTTCCTTACGAGCGCTTTGTAAGGGCCGGCGTTTACGAAGTCCTGATAGCGCGTGTCGTGAATCACACCCAGTATGCTGTTGACCATTTGAAGCGCGTTGGTGTCATCAGCCCAGGTTTCCTTGCTCTGGTTGGAGTAGTCGGTGTCAGGATCCGAATAGAGCCCCACTATGGTGCTTCGCGGGGAGCCGCGTGCGCGGGCCGCGCTTGACTGGGTGTCGTCATCGACTTTGGAGATTTCTATGCGATCCGGCAGTGCGAGGGCGCTTACTGTGCCGCCTCCGGAACCGTCCGAATCACAGCCTGCTGTAAGGAGAAAGGCAATCAGCGCAGCGCTTGAGAGTAGGGCTCTTGCGATCATGGTTCCCACCTCCGCCGTCATAAATTCCCGGTGCTCGATCGACCGTATCAGCTGTCTCGGAAAGAGGCCTCCGGAGCAGGGCCTTTTAGCGGGGGTCGGATCCCTGAGGAAGGCCCCAAGCGGTCCGGGGCCACAAAAGAATCGCACGAAGGCGTGCGAATCGCCGAAAAAGGACTGCAGGCCGATCCTGCGAAGCCGGTCGCGGTGAGCTAAGTATGTAGTGAGAAACGGCTTAAGGAAGGCTGCGGGCTTTGGTGCATGCGGTCTCAGGCGTGCGAGCGAAGATTAAAAGCTGCAGATTACGGGTACCGCCCCACCGGGCGGGCGGAAAAAACACGGCGCGGGGTTGACACGGGCCCCCGGAGAAAATAGGATTAGTTCCGAAATAGGAACTAATATGAAGAAAAACGCCGGTGACCGAGGAGCTGAACTGCGCTTGTTTGAGGAAGTTTGCCGGCGTGAAGGCATAAAACGGACGCCGCAGCGGATTGCGATTTTCACGGCTCTTGCGGGTCGGAAGGATCACCCCTCCGCTGAGGATGTCTACAGGCTGGTGAAGTCCAAGATCCCGACGATTTCCTTCGATACCGTCTACCGTACATTGGATTTGTTCGCCCAGTGCGGCTTGATTCGGCGTGTGAATCACGCGGGGAGCAAAGGGCGGTTCGATCCGAACGTCCACGCGCACCACCATCTGGTATGCGTGCGCTGCAAAAGGATTGTGGATTTCAGGTGGGAAGCCCTGGATAAGCTCCCGGTTCCGCCGGCGGTCAGGCGGTGGGGAAGAGTTCAAGGGAAAACTCTGGAAATCTGGGGGCTGTGTAAGGAGTGCCTCGAGGGCGGCGAGAGGAAGAAAAAGTGAGACCATGTCCCGGCGGACGGTTTTGAGGTGCGTCTGATCGGATTTATTCCGATATACAAATATTTACGAGGTGCTTTGGATGCCTTTGTTTCCCGTTTCGTTTCTTATGAAAGACCCCCTATGGAGGTGAAAACATGTTGAATGCGGTTAAGTCCGTTATCTCAAGCCGCAGTACACTGCTGCGTGCTTCTCTGGCGGCTTCGGCGGCGCTGGGCGGCGCCCTTGCGCTTGCAGCGGCCGCCTCGCGGGCCCAAGAGGCGCCCCGCGGCAAAACAAGCTACGCGCCGGTGGCAAATACAGAAAACTTCGAGGCGGTGAAGGCCCGGATGAGCGGCGCAAAAGGCGCCGTCATGGCGCGGCAGCGGGCGTTGCTGGAAGCGCGGTACGATCTTGCGGACCGCCCTGTATCCGGCGTGACAATGTCCCGCGGAAAGCCTATACAGGGGGGCGTTCGTGTTAAGTTGCCCTCCGGCGTCACTTGGGAGGAGCTGTCGGCCATGACGCCTGAGGAAATCCGAAGGCGGGATCTTTTCCCCCAAGGTTTCCTGCCGCTTCCCCACCCGAACCATGCAGAAGGCGGAATGGTGTTTCCCCGGCACCATATTGAAGAGATCAAGCGGCAGGAAGGCCGCGATCTGACTCGTTTCGATCTGGACTACGACATCCCGGAGCATTTTCTGCCTGAATATCCGCCTGCGATTTTCTTGACGACGCGGCCGGATTTGGGTGACGTATCGCAAGGGAAAGTGGTAACCATCATGAACTACTTCTCCCTTTTCAACGGGATCCTCAATCCCAAACAGCTTGAGGGACTCCGCCTGCTTGTGACTCCTTTTCCTCAGCAGCAGTTCAATCAGACGAACGACCGGCGTTCAGCGCTGCCGCACCGCGGGGTGACGTGCTTTGACTGTCATGTCAACGGGCATACAAACGGAGCGACCCACCTTGTGGGGGATATCCGGCCGCAGAGCTACCGCCACAGGCTGGACACCCCGCCTTTGAGGGGAGTCAACATACAGCGGCTTTTCGGATCCCAGCGTGCGCTGAAAACCATTGAGGACTTTACCGAGTTCGAACAGCGTGCGGCGTACTTCGACGGTGATCCGGTTATCGCGACCAAGAAGGGGATCAATGTGCTTGAGCGCGGAAGCCAGGTGCATTTCATGGCGGAATTTCAAGCCCTCCTTGATTTTCCGCCGGCCCCTAAGCTGAACATCTACGGCAAACTCGATCCTTCGAAAGCCACACCGGCAGAAATGAGGGGACAGAAACTGTTTTTCGGTAAAGCCCGCTGCGGTGCCTGCCACCCGGCTCCCTACTACACGGACAACTTGATGCACAATCTCAGGGCCGAGCGTTTCTATAAGCCGCGCATGATAAACGGCAGATTCGCAGCGGCGGACGGTCCGATCAAGACCTTCCCGCTGCGCGGAATCAAAGAATCTCCGCCCTATATGCACGACGGGCGCCTTCTTACGCTTGAGGATACGGTTGAGTTTTTCAATCTGATTCAGCAGCTGAAGCTTACAAAGAGCGAAAAAGAGGACCTCGTCGCTTTTCTCCGTACACTGTGAACTTTCGGCCGCCTCCCCGCAGTGCCTTTGGAAAGACTACCTTTGATCGCATACACCCGGCACCGGGGAAGGCGGTCGCATTCTTACGCCTCTAAGTCCGGCTCTCCTTCCCGGCGTGACGTCGGCGGCTGTCGGTCCCTTGCCGAAGCGAGGAGTTTAGACCTATCATGGAAGCTGCCGTCCGTTTTTCAGCCTGTGCTTTTACTGCGGCCGGCTGACGATCGACTGACGAGTATGGGTTGACTCGCAAAGGAAAGGAGAAATATGCCATGAAGCGACGAACATTTCTCAAGCAGGCAGCCGGTTTCACGGTCATTGCAAGCGGGGTGCGAGCCGGACGCACAGCTCCCAGCAATCGACTTAACATCGCTCTGATAGGAGCTTGGGGACGCGCCAGGGCTCATTACGGGTGGCTTGCCGATGAAAACGTTATTGCGATATGCGACGTGGACGAGCGCCACTTGGGCATCGCGGCGAAGAGGTTTCCCAACGCCAAGAAATACATTGACTGGCGCAGGTGCGTGGAGCAACCCGATCTTGACGCTGTTGTCTGTTGTACCACCGATCACACCCATGCGTTTGTAACCGTGTGGGCCATGAACCGGGGGCTGCATGTTTACTGCGAGAAGCCGCTTGGAAACAGCGTTGAAGAAGTGAGGCTTGTGCGGGCCTTGTACCTGAAAAACAAAGGCAAGCTCGCCACACAGGTGGGTACGCAGCGGCACGCTTATGAGAATTTCAACCGCGTCAGGGAGCTCATCCGGGACGGCGTCATCGGCGAACTGAAGCGGGTCTGTGCCTGGGGAAACCGCAGGATCCGGCGCTCCGGCTATCTGCCGCCCGCCGGTGATCCGCCGAAGTATCTCCATTATGATTTATGGCTCGGTCCTTCGCCCTATCACCCCTACAACCCGGGTTACTTCTCGGGAGGCGCAGGGGCCAACTGCCTGAACTGGAACATGTATTGGGATTTCGGAAGCGGCCAGGTGGGGGATATGGGCAGCCATACAATGGACTTGGCATGGAACGCGATCGATGCCGATCTGCCGACCTCCGCTTGGGCGAAAGGCGAAAAGTTCAACCCTGAAGTGACACCGGTTGAGCTCGAGTCGCACTTCATGGTCCCTGCGAACGATTGGCGGCCTGCGATCGAGGTCAGTTGGTATCAGGGAGGTCTCATGCCGAAGTCCCCTCGACCTTATATTGATTTGAAGCGCATCGGACACGGCGCGATGTTCGAAGGAACGAAAGGTTGGGTGATAGCTGATTTCAGATCGCGCATCATCGTGCCCAAGGGGGATCGGGCCGATATGACTTACTACAGGCCGCGCGGGAAAGAAAAACTTATTCCGCCTCTGGGCCACTTCATGAAGCAATGGGTGAAGGCTTGTAAAGGCGAAGGCGAGACTTCCTGTGATTTCGATTACGGCGGAAAATTGATCGAAATGATGCTCCTCGGGCTTGTGGCTTACCGCGCCGGCGGGAAGATCTCCTACGATGGAAAAACCGGGCGGGTGACCAATAACGCAGAGGCCGACGCATTGCTCAAGCGGAAATATCGTCCCGGTTGGGTTCTCAACGGCTGAAGCCTGTCACAGGTTGTGCAGGGTCCTGAAGGCGCGGGCTTCCCGAATTTCGGCGGGAAGCGCGGTACCAAAGCAACGTGAAGGCCGGATTCCCACACCCACTTCTTGCACCCCGGCATGCCGGGTCCGGGGTCCGAGAAGAAGAATTTATATGACCGTGCGTAATTCGTAGACACCCCCTCCCCCCGAAAGGGGGGACGGGAGGAGAGGAGTTGGGGCATTGCGGTGCTCCGTCTGCTCTGGGAAGAGAACCAGCCGGGAGCAGAAGGAAAACCAGGAAAAATCTTCGAAAGCCGATCGAAGCCCTCATCAACACACGGTGCCCTCCCGGGAAGTTCTATCTCAGCGTTTTTTCGGCTTGCCGGTGGGATCCACCGGGTTCTTTACAAAAACCAGACGTGGCGAAACAGCGCGGATCAAGTCGGGCAGATCGTAATACAGAAGCGCACCCGGCACCACGTTGCTCAGTTGGCCGCGTGAAAGAGGAGTTGCAACAACTTCAAGGTACGATTCGATGCTTTCCTCGAGGGTGAGCGTGGAAAACCGCTTCTCGAGCGCCGCAGCATGAAG
>CAZGYL010000341.1:0-5917 GCA_964529985.1 uncultured Planctomycetia bacterium
GAATCATGTAAACGCAGAATTTGCACCGGCCTGGAAGCGGCAATATCAATCCATCTTATTGTTTCGACGCGCCAAGCACTTTCCTTGCGCGTGCGGCCTCTACAGGGTAGCCCGCCTTGTCCGCACATTGAGCGAGGCGTTCAAAGAGCTTTGTGTTCAGCCCGCCCCGCCGGAAAGGCGCCACATAGACCAGTTGCTTGAGTAGGTGGAGTTCCTCTTCGTCTTTGCCCTGCTTGTGGTAAATGTCAGCCAGTGCGAACCGCGCCCAAATCGCATCGCGGTTCCGGGCGACCAGGTCTTTGAGGAATCTCTCAACTTGAGCGTCGTTGTTTTCGCTGAGCAATCGGCACAATCTTCCCATAAGCCCGTTGTCGCCGCCTTCGGCGCTGAGCTCAGGGAATTTCTCGCAGGCTTGCTTCAGGAACTTGATCTCTGCTTCCACCTGCTTGTGCCTGCGCGCTATTTGAGCCAGGGTCGCAAGTACCCTGAATTCGTTCCGTGTTCCTGAACGAAGCGCCGCACGAAGGTGCTCCTCCGCCTTACGTAGTCGGCCGTCCTGGTAAGCTATAAGGCCGACAAGGGCCTCCCCCTCGCCTTGATAAGCCTTTGTGGTTCGCAGTTTGAGTGCCAAAGTTTCCGCATCGACGGTCCTTCCGCGGGCAAGAAGCGCCCAAGCCAAGTCGGCCTGGTCCCGTTGCGAGGCTTTCCCTTGACGAACAAGCTCTCTGAGCTTCTGCACATCGGCGCCTGAACCTGCGAATTGACGGGCGTATGGAGCCCCGAACGTACGGAGGTGATCCTTGAACCTCTTGTCAAAATCCTTCAAATCACTACCTGTGACCTTCTTGAACGCGACATCAAAAGGTGTGGTCCGGAGCATGGGCAAGAGCCGCGCCAGAGCTTTGCGTCCCCACTGCTTAATGAAGAGATCAACCGCAAGCGGGCATAACGCGTACGCGGATAAGATCTCTTGAGGGTCCTTCGGCCGTCTGAATCGATGGTCGAAATCAGCAGGACCGGGTAAATCGCCTGAAGCAACGGCTCTTCCCAGGGCGCTTGCAAAGGGCCTCACCCCGCCTACAGGACAAAGTCCCTCTTCGCGTACTGAAATACCCTCGGTCAGCCAGCGCGGAATCCGGTAGCCGCTCCCCACCACAGTGAAAACATGAGCGAACTCATGCCACGCGGCCACCGCATAGTTGCCGGGATACGCAGGAGGAACAGTTACAGCGATTACAGGCCCGAAACAAACACCTTGGGCGGGGAAATCGGGGAGCCCTATCGTACGGCACGCGAAGTACTCCTGTCGTGGGTAAAGCTCTACATGGATTTCACCTTCGGGTGAGAAAGCGTAACGCTCGGAAAACTCCCGGCGTGCGCGCACAAGAAGAGGCCCCAGGTAGGTAACGTAGTAGACCTCAGCCTTTTTGGGCACATGGAAAATCAGCTTTTCCCACTTTACGACGGTGTATTCGGCATCCCAGTACTTAAGTAGTTTTTTCGTATTTGCAAGCCACACGTTGTAAGGATCGCGTTTAAAGCCTTCCTGCACGTAACGCCGCGCGGATTCATATCGGCCGGAGCGAAGTTCGGCCAGTGCTAGCGGCGTATAAAGCGGCCAATAAGCCGGATCGCATCGGTATGCCTCTTCAGCCAGTGACAAGACCACAGGATACTGGTTTTGCAACTCGCAGCGTTTGGCCGCAGCTACGTAAAAAGGTGCGGGGTTGGGGTTGACCGCCCGGGCTTTTGCTTCAGCCTGCTGTGCTTCCTTGTTTTTGAATGTAAGCACTGCGCAGGCGTAAATTCCTCCCAGAGCTTCAAATGAGGTAGGGTTTGTATCCGCTGCAGTGGAGTAATGTTTTTCCGCTTCATTGTAAAGGCCGTCGAAGAACGCTACATCACCTAGCACAAGGTGTGCCGCCTCGTGCCGGGGGTTTGTTTTCACGGCCTCAGACGCAAGTGAAGCTGCCTGCGAAAGCCGCGTTCCGCCGAGCATGGGATCGTCAAGGATCGCTCTTGCAAGTCTTGCAAGAACGTCAGGGTGCCGCCTTGCTGCACGCAGGGCTTTGCGGTAGTACTTGCGGCCTTCAGGGAAATCATACTTTGTTGTGAAGAGATCGCCTGCAAAAAGCAGAACCTCAAGGTCGTCCGGATCCTTTTGAAGGGCTTGATCCAGCATAATTTCGTTTGCTTCTTCATAACGGTCAAGCCCCATGAGAGCGCGGCCGAACACCGCAAAAAGTGAAGCCGGCGCCGAACGCGCGTCTTCGTACGTCATCGCTTGGTAGTACGCAACGGCCTCGCGGAAAAGCCGCACGGCTTCAGTGCGCTTGCCCAAGGTCTGGTGAATTCTGCCTGCAAGGACAAGCGCGGCGGGAGAGGTCTCGCAGCTTGCAAGTACCCTGAGAGCTTCGTTGAGGCGTCCGATTTCGGCCAGGATCCGCGCCCGGAGGACCGCGCCCGGACCCGATTCTTTTTGGAGCAAGGCGAGGGCCTCTTCATATTTCCCCAAACGCCTGTAGACTTCTGCAAGAAGGCGCCGCGCTTGAGCGTCCTTTTTCACAAGCGGCAGCAACTGCTCAACAAGCGAAGGATAATGCCCCCGGCTGAGCTCATATTCCCAGTCCAAGCGGTCCCCAGCGGCCGCTGCAGTGGAAATCGGAATCGTGCAAAGAAGGAACAGGCAGAGTGGAAGAAAGAGCCTCTCTGCGACCGAGGACAACCGGATCGGACTTTTGTGTTTTCCGCATGCAGGCCCTTGAGGCAATGGGTACAGATTCATGCGTTTTACCTTCTTGCAATCCGCTTCGATCAAAAGGCGCCGCCTTCACGATCCTACCGCCCCTACTTGAGATTGGCAAAATGCACGTCCCGGATGCAGTGGTTGACGGGAAGGCCGGCGCCGGGATAAAACCAAAGTCCGGGCGGATCGCCGCTGCAAGGAAAGGAGTCCACCCAAGGAGGCCGAAAGCAACGGTTGGTTCAACCACCGGGGGCTTTTGCACACGCGGTCCCCGATCTCTGAAGCACTATGAACCCTGAGAAGTCGGGTGAAAGTTCGAGCGGTTTCATCGTCGGTATCGACGAGGCCGGTTACGGTCCCCTGTTAGGCCCGTATGTGATTGCTGCAGCTGCTTTCCATTATCGGGGCAAGCGGCCTGTAGAAAGCGTTTCGCCTGCTTTTTGGTCTTCTCTGGGCCGGGCCGTAAGCGTGTCTCCGGACAAAAACAGAGTTGCCGTTGCAGACTCAAAGGTCCTTTACCGGCGGACAAAGGGGTTGCGCTACTTGGAGGAGGGTGTGCTTGCATTCCTGCAGGCGCGGGGGGCCGAACCGGATTCGCTTCGCAGGTTGCTTGTCGACTTGGGCGAAGACCCGGCGGAGTTGGATCGCTATCCTTGGTACCGGGACAAAGATCTGCCTCTACCGTACGCAACCTATCGGCCTGTAATAGCCTCCATTGCGCAAAAGCTGAAACAAAGCTTCTCGCGTAGTGCTTTTTCCTTCCTGGGCATACGGGCTGTCGTCCTGCGTGCAGGCAGTTTCAACGACAGGCTGGAGGCTGTGGGCAACAAGGCGGCGGTGGCGCTTGAGGCTCTGGCGGGGCTTCTGAGGCAGCTTTTTGTCTCAAGCAGGAGTCAGCCCTGTGTTGTGACCGTGGACCGCCAGGGAGGAAGGGTTCACTACGCCAGGTTTCTCTTCAGTGCGGTAAAGCCCAAGGCGATCACCATTATGGCCGAAAGCCCGAAGGAATCGGTATATCGCGCCGTCGGGCGGAGGGGGGAAAACCTTCTCGTGCGTTTCTGTACCGAAGGGGAACAGAGCTCGCTTCCTGTGGCGCTTGCTTCCATGACGGCGAAGTACGTGCGGGAGCTCCACATGGAGCTGCTGAACCGATACTTTCGGGATTCGCTTGGTCCTTCGCTCAAGCCCACTGCAGGTTATGTAAAAGACGCCCGCCGTTTTCTTGCCGACATTGCACCTTACATCAAGTCAGCCCCGGTGCCTTTGGAACTCCTTGTGAGGCACCGATAAAGAGCACCGAAAGCTTTATCGGAGCCGCGCGGCAGGCCGTTTGCGAACTTGAAGAGGGCTGTAGAAGACACAGGGAGTGGGGGAGCCTTAAGGCGGAAACAAATTCAGGCCGAAAGCCGAAAGAACAAGAGAAGAGTTTCGCGGATCCCGCCGCAGGGGTACACGAGCAAAGCCCGCAGAGCGGGAGCGGGACCGCGTGGGGTGCTTGAGGCTGCCAGGACCGAATTCGAGGCCTATCATGCCGACACCGCTTGATTCCACGCGTTGTCAGTTTACGAAAGTCAGGACGGATATCCCCGTCCGGTACAAGTTTTTCAGCAAGAGCATAGACCTGCAGAACGACACGGTCTATGAGGGCACGACCAGCCGTCTTTCAGCTAACGGGCTGCTCCTTGTAGGGAAAATCCCCAGCCTGAGCTGGATCCCGGGGCTTCTTGTTGGGAAGATAGTAATCGGCGTCAACGTACTTCTGCCCAATGTGGCGGTGCCGATCAAGGCCCTTACACGAGTAGCGTGGATTGAGGCGATTCCCGAAGGCAGCGAGCGATGCACCATGGGACTTACCTTTACCGATATCGCCAAAGAGCATCAGGACGAGATTCTGAAGTTCATGATCCGTTCCCAGATAACTCCTCACAAGTGATCCGCCTCGGACGCTTGGCCGCGCGGCTGTCCGGCGCGCCCGATCCGCGGCGCCCGGCACTTGAAACAGGCTGACTTCCATGCCCTCCCTTACTACGGCCATAGGCATCCTCATTTTGGGTCTGGTGCGACAGTGGATTCCGCGTTGGGTTCTTCTTCCTGCGCCCCCGCCGGTGGGGTTCGCCGCCGCCCTTTCGGTTGCATTCGCGCTTTGTTTTCTTTTCGGCCGCTTGTTCCTCTGGAGGCTTGAGAGAGCGCGGTTCGGTCGGGCCGCCCTCACAGCGGTTCTCACCGCTCACGGTCTTTGCTTGCTTGTGTTCGGGGGGGCGGACTTTGAGGCTTCCAGCGAGCTTTGGGCTGCAGCGAAGTATTTCGCGGCTGTCATACCGGGCTGGGCCGCTTTTGCCGGTGCTGCGCTCGGCTCTTTTGCAAAGGCGGGGAAACGCCGCGGTTTTACTTTCGGCTCGTGGTTCGGTCCCAGGCTTTTCTTCTTGCCGCAGATTCCATTCCTTCTGTTACCGTTCGGGGAGGCGTTTCTTCAAGACGTTTTTCCGGGACGGGCTTTTCTGGAGGCTCACCCCGGCTGGCAGATAGGAGCCTTTGTCTCGACGATCGTTCTCCTTCTTCTGCTGGGGCCTTTTGTCGTAAGGGCGCTTTTCCCCACAAGCCCCCTGCCTTCTTCCCTGGAGCGGAACCTGCGGGCTCTGGCCCAGCGCTTCGGGGTGCGCTTCCGTTCCGCTTTGGTATGGGAGACGGGTCCGCGGGCGATCTTGAACGCCTGCGTTGCAGGAGCCGTGTCGTTTTCCAGGTACATATTGGTAACCGATGCCCTGCTTCGCACCCTTGAGCAGGAGGAACTGGAAGCGGTCTTCGCCCACGAGCTAAGTCACGTCAAGTTTCACCACTTCCCCCTTCTTGTAAGTTTCCTGACCGGGTTTGCAGCAGCTCTCCTGGGAATGGTGGGACTTGTAGAGGGAAGGATCCCTTCGTGGTCCGTCGCCCTTATTGCAGGAGGCGGGCTCGGGGCTTTTCTGATAGGCCCGTTTGCACGCGTTTCCAGGATCCTGGAACTGGAGGCGGATCTCGGGGCGTTGAAGATGGGTGTGCCGCCCGAGCACCTCGTCGGAGCCTTGCAGAAGCTGGAAGTTTTTTCCGGTGCTTCGAAACGCCGTCACAGCTGGCGCCACTTCAGCATTCCCTACCGCATAATGGCGGTTAGAGCCTGGGCTGAAGGAGGCG
>CAZGYL010000342.1:0-5891 GCA_964529985.1 uncultured Planctomycetia bacterium
TGCCGAGCGTCCGCTCGGTCCTCCCGTATTGCTTCTTGTCCCCGAGCAGGCCACCTTGCAAACCGAGCAAGCGCTCCTGGGAACCGACCGGCTCCGCGGTACAATACGCTGCGAGATTCTGAGTTTCAGGCGCTTGGCTTACCGCGTTTTTCAGCACGCAGGCAGGAGATGGCGCGAGCCCCTTGGTCCGGTAGGCCGCAGGCTGATCGTCCGGCAGGTCCTCCGCAAGCTTCAGGGAAAACTTTCAGTGCTTCCTGCAAGGGAAGATCCTGTGGCCGTGGCTCAGGTGACACACCTGCTTTGTGAGTTTCTGCGGAGCGGCCTCAGCCCGGAGGCCCTTAGAGACCGCGCTCAAAAGGTTGAAGATGCCTCGCTTGCTGCAAAGCTTCTTGACGCAGCGGCTGTGCTCGGAGAGTACTTGGCGTACGAGAGCCGCACGCACCGCGACCCGGACACAGTGCTGAGCGACGTCCTCTCGGCTATGGAGGAGTCCGACTTCGGCCGGCAGGCCATGGTTTGGGTTGATGGTTTTGCGGGTTTCAGCGGTGCTGAAAGACGGATCCTCCGTGCGCTCGCGCGAAAGGCTCAAACACTTACGATCGCGCTCTTATTGGATCGTCCCGGGGGCGAGGAGCTTTTTGAACCTACCTGCAGAACGCACAACGAATTGCTAGAGGATTTCAAAGAAGAAGGGCTTTCAGTGCTTCCGCCCCGCGTGCTGCCTGAAACGCAAGCAGGAACCGCAACCGTGCTTCCCCGGTTTGCGGGCGATCGTGCGCTTGCTCACCTCGAGCAGCACTTGTTCCGCAATGCGGCCTCAAAATTCGCGGGCAGACCCGATTCGATTTGCATTCGCGCTTGTGCAACCCGCAGGCAGGAGGCGCAGTCTGCGGCGGCCGTTATCCTGAAACTTGTAAGCAGCCGGGGATTCCGCTTCAGAGATATTGCGATCGTGGTGCGCGATCTGGCGCAGTGGCACGATCTTATTGCGGCTTCACTTGCGGAACACGAAATCCCGTACTTCGTCGATATGCGCCGATCGCTTGCGCAGCACCCGCTCGCTGAGCTCGTCCGGTCGTTCGGGGATCTTCTGGAGAGTGATTTTGCAGGTGAGGTCGTTGCGCGGTTCGTTAAAACAGGTCTTGCGGGACTGAGCCCCGAAGAGGCCGACATACTTGAAAACGGAATTCTGAGATTCGGGCTCCGCGGGGCCGACTGGTGGGCCCGCTCGCTTCCGGCCTCTCCTTCCCAGTCGCTTAAGGCGGAGGATACGCCGCGGCCGAAGCAGGACGATTCGGCCGTTCTTGAGAAGCTTCGAGAGCGGGTGGGCGAAAAGCTCAAGCGCTGGTGCGAATTGAGCGAAGGGGCCCTCTCGGCCGCCGAGTGGGCGGGACGTCTTTACCGCTTTGTCGATGAGCTCGGAGCTCTCGGCACTCTGGAAGTTTGGGCGCGGGAAGCTCAGGCGGAAGGTGATCTCCAAAGCGCGCAGCAGCACCGGCGGGCGGCAGTGCATTTTTCGCGCATGCTTGATGAAGTAGCCGATGCCGCAGGCGGTGAAGTGCTCACCGCCGGAGCCTTTTTCAGGCTGCTTTCAGCAGGTCTTTCGGCATGGGATATCGGTGTGACGCCGCCGAGCTGCGATCAAGTGCTTGTGGGGGCCGTTGAGCGCAGCCGCCACCCGAGCTTAAAGGCTGTGCTTGTCCTCGGACTTAACGAAGGTTCTTTTCCGGTCAAGTTCCCGCAGGACGGCCTTTTAAGCGACTATGAGCGGGAGATGCTTCGCACCTCAGGAATTCCGGTGGGTGAGACGACGGGGGAAAGGATCGCCGCGGAACGCCTCTTGGCCTACATAGCTTTCACAAGGGCAATCCGGTTGCTTTACCTTTCGTACTCAGAAACCGATGAGGAGGGAAGGCCGCTGGCGCCGTCTGTGTTTCTGCGGGAAGTGCAGGAGCTTTTCCCTGATCTTCAAACGGAACGCCCTGAGGACCCGCTTCTTTTTGCAACGACACCTGAACGGGTTGCCGAAGGCCTGCTTGAAGCCCGCCGAAACCCGGCGAAGGCCCGGGAACTTCCCCGCTGGGAGCGTCTTGCAGAGGCGCTTAAGTGCGACGCCGAAGCTGCGGGCCGCCTGGAAGAAGCGCTCAGGGCCGGCGGCAGGCCCCAAAGGATTGATCATGTCGGGCGGATTCTGCCTGCACCTTCCACTGTCAGCGTCACCGAACTTGAAGCTTTTGCCAAGTGTCCGATGTGGCATTTCGTACGCTACAGGTTGGGATTGGAGGAGCGCGAGGTTTTCACCCTCGGCCGCTTGGATTTGGGCAGACTGAGGCACCGGCTCTTGGAAGAACTCGGAAAGCGCTTGATAAGCGAAGGGAAGGCCATTTGGCAATATCCGGAGGAAGAGCGCGACAGGCTCATAGAGGAAGCCGATCTTGCGGTGAAATCGCGCGGTTTTCAAACCGTCTGCCTGCGTGACAAGCTTTGCGCGTACTTGGCCGACAGGGTCAAGGAAGAAATAAGAAGATTTCTTCCCCACAGAGCGCTTATAGAAAAGGCGGGCAGGTGGGTTCCCTGGAAGGTGGAGTTCGCCTTCGGGCCCGGAAGAGCAGGAGAGCCCCTCAGGATCGATACTTCAAGCGGAAGGTGCCTGATAACAGGAATCATCGATCGAATCGACCGTACCGTCGAACCCGACGGAAGCGCGCTCTACCTGATATACGATTTCAAGGTGCGGTCCTCGTATTCCCTTGCTGCAATTTATCACGGGATATCTTTGCAGTTACCTCTTTATCTGGCCGCTCTCAGAGCGCAGGGTCGGGAGCTTCTGGGCGAAAGAGCGTTTGTGGGGGGGGCATTGCTTCAGGCCACGGTTCCTCCCGTCAAGGTGCAGGAGGTGGCGGGCTCGGCCGGAGACGATGTCCCGGAACGGCGGATTCCTACAGAACTTAAACCGCGCGGGCCTTTGGGGCTGCGGGCGCTTAAGCAGGCTGATCCGAAGCTCTTTGAAAAGGGCGGTTGGAGTCCCTATTTCTCGGCCTTCTTAACGAAAAAAGGGGAGCTGGGATCGCGGGATAAGGCCGATGCGCTTGAGGACTTCGAGCTCCAGGCGGTAATCGATTTTGCGCTTTCAAAGACGAAGATGCTCATTGAGAGCATGGCTTCGGGGACGGTGAGCGTTTCTCCCGTAAGTTTCAACCGCAGAACACCGTGCGCAACATGCCCCTTCAGTGCGGTTTGCCGCTTTGAGCGCGTGATCGAGCGCAACCGGATCCGAAAGCTCCAGAAGTTCCAAAACCTCGAGGTCCTTGAGCTGATAAGCGCTTCCCCGGCGGCGCGCAGCGACCCGACGCCTGAGAGCCGGCCTGGTCCCGGAGGAGAAGAAGAACAATGAGCGGGCGGCGGGCTGAAGCACAGTGGACCCCCGAACAGGTGAAAGCCATCAAAACGCCCGGCGACGTGGTTGTTTCCGCTGCTGCAGGCGCCGGGAAAACATCGGTTCTTACGGCGCGTTTGCAAAGAATCATCAAAGACAAGACACCTCTGAACCGCTTGCTTGTAGTTACGTTCACAGAAAGCGCCGCGCTTGAGCTTACCGGACGTATCGCCGAGGCCTTGCGCAAAGAAGGCCGCGGTGCGGGTGCGCTGCTTGAGCTGGGGCGCAGTTGGATAAGTACGATTCACGCCTTCTGCCTGCGGCTCCTGCGGGAAAGGTCACTTGAGGCCGGTCTGTCGCCTGCTCTGAGAGTCTGTGACCAAGACGAGAGTTCCCTCCTTGAGCGGGAGATATCAAGCAGTGTGCTCGAGCGATACCTCTCCGATCCGTTTGTTCGGCTACTTGTGGACGAGTACGCAGACGGTAACGCGGCCAGATTCGAGGGACTGCTGAGAAGGATCGCCCGGTTCCTTGCCACGGTGCCCGAGCCTGCGCGCTGGGTGAGAGCCGCAAGGCATGCCCTGCGCTCAACCACTCTGTCGCTTGAGCGCTATCGCAAGTTCATTCAATCGGAGCTTGAAGGCCTGCGGGGGGAAGCTCTTCTGAGAGCTTCCCTGATAAGGAATTCCTACCCGAAGGCCTTGCCTATAGCCGAGGCGCTTGAGTCGTTTGCGGCCCGACTTGAAGGGGTTCTCGTAATCGACGACTATGAAAAACTTCGTGAAGCCGTCCTGCGGGGAAACCTCTTTCCAAAGAGATTGCCTGCCAAACCTTCCGGTGTCGAGCAGGAGGAGTGGAAACCCGCTTACAAGCTTGCGGATTCGATCCGGGGCGATTTGAGAAAAAGATTTTGTAAAACATTGCTTGCCCTTGACGGCCGCAAACTCTTGGAGCTTGAGGAGAAGACGGCCCCGCGGGCATGTGTGCTTTTGAGGCTCGGCTGGGAAGTCGCCTCGGCTGCGTGGCGCGCCAGAAGAGAAATCGAAGCGTTGAGCTTCTCCGATCTTGAGCATGAGGCTTACAGGCTTCTTGCCGAAAAGGTGCGGGCGGGAGCGGATTCGGACCTGGTGCTCTTTGAGCAGGTGCTTGTCGATGAATTTCAGGACGTAAATCCCATACAGGACAGACTCATCGAATACGCAAGCGCAGCGGGCGCGGGCGGGACTTTTCTTGTGGGGGATCCCCGCCAGAGCATTTACAGGTTCCGCTTGGCCGAACCGAGCATATTCGCCCGGAAGATCAAGGAAGCACGCAGCGGACAAAGCGCGACTTTTGTGGCGCTGAAGAGGAACTTCCGCTCGCGGAAACCGCTTCTGGACTTTGTAAACCGGCTTTTTTCCTATCTCATGGCCGAAGGTCTTGACGGGATCGGCTTCGATGACACCGCACGCTTGGAAGCCGGGCGTCCCGAGCCCGCCGCAGACAGCACGGTGGGCGCGCCTTTCGTTGAGATCCATTTGCTTTCAGGCGCGCTTGAGGAAGAAGAGGAAGGTGAGGACCTGGAGAAGATCGAACGGGAGGCATTGGTTGTCGCCGAGAGGCTTCGAGCCGTAAAGGAGGCCGGATTCCTCTTAGGGGAAGGGGAGGAAAGGCGGGAACTTTCCTGGAGGGACTGCGCGGTTTTGCTCAGAGCCGTCAAATGGCGGGTTGAAGCTCTGGCGCGCGTGTTGGAAGAGAGAGGGATCCCTGTCACCGGCCCGGGTTCGAGCGACCCTTTCGCTACGATCGAAATGCGCGATCTGCGCTCATTGCTTCAAACACTTGACAATCCGAGGCAGGACATACCCCTTGCCGGCGTGATGCTCAGCCCTTTCGGCGGATTCGATCTATCCGAACTCGCCCGGCTTCGCGCTTCGGACTCGGGGAAAGCGTTCCACGAGATTGTACTTGACAGCTGCTCGGAGCGGGGAGGACTCGGTGAGAAGCTTGCGGCATTTCGAGAAAGACTTAACAGGTGGCGCAGGTACGTTCGGGACAAGGCGCTCAGTGAGGCCCTGGGAAAGATACTTTCCGAAAGCAATTATTTCGCGTATCTTTCGAGCCTGCCTGTTGCGCACCAGCGGCGGGCCAACGTGTTCAATTTCCTTGAACGTGCAAGGCGTTTCAGCAGGTTCGCGCGCCAGGGGCTGAGCCGCTTCGTCCTGTACCTTGACGACTTGGCGGAGAGAAACGCTGAGTTGGGCCCCTCCGGAGGGGAGGAAACCCGCGGCGATGCCGTCACTATAGCAAGTATTCACCAGAGCAAAGGACTTGAATGGCCGGTCGTGGTTGTGCCGGATCTGGGCAGGAGATTCAACACCAGGGATCTCAACGGCCGCCTTCTTCTTGACAAAGAGGTCGGAGTCGCGCTTCAGTGGGTGGATCCCGCCCGGGGGGCGCGCGGTCCGACGGCGCAGTACCTGGTGGTGCAGGATCGCAAGAGACGCGAGCTTCTGGCGGAAGAAATGCGGCTTCT
>CAZGYL010000343.1:0-5886 GCA_964529985.1 uncultured Planctomycetia bacterium
GGAGACGGGCAGGCGGAACTTGCAGCAGCCACAAATGAGCCGTTGAACCCCCGCTACGTTCCACCGGAGCCTCAAAGCTCTCTAAGCGGTCCCGAGAGCGCCGTTATGCCGATTGTGCGCACCGGGGACGAAAAGAACCGTTACGCTCCCTACTACCGCTTGTTGATTTATCGAATAGACGGTCATGCGATTGCACTTACGGCTGTGCACAACACACTGTTGAGCGCGGAAGGTTATACGCTGAGGCGCATTCGAACAGGCGATCCAGATCTTGACGGCGTAAACGAGCTTGTTGTGGAGACCGAATCGCTGCGCACCGGACGCAGAGCGCAGGCTGTATTTGAGATTCAGGAACCTCTGCCCCGCAAACCCATCGCCACTACGCCCCTCGGCCCGACCGAATCGCCGGCCGGCAAAGGCTCAAGCTCTCCTTGATCAGCGCCTTGCGACGCGTTCCCAGGGCGCTTCAAAGTGAACCGCAGTCACATCGAGTTCTACAACCGCAGCCGGCACACCCAGCAGGTCGGAAAGGCTTGGGCGGGTGCGGCCCCCGTCTCCGGTTGCAAGCTCCTTGATGTAGGTGCCGGCCTCAGCCCGCACCTCCCAAATAAACGTGCGGGCGTCAAGCACCGTACAGTTGCTGCGCAGCACTTTGCGCTTCCTGAGCCTGCAACTCCTCCGGTGGCGCACCCGGGTGGGCGTTTCCTGCTCCACAACGCAGCCGGCAAGGGAAGCAACGCGCCGGGGCGTATCGGAAGGCAGAGGTTGAGCGGTCGCAACAAACGCGTAATAGCTTTTTTCCGCCTCTGTTTCCTTGACAACACGCACGGCGGAGGCATCGACGGCATAAAGAGGGCCTGCAACCTCGGCACGTCCTTGTCCCTTCCGGTTTATTGATTCGCGAAGCTCCCCGAGATCCAAGCTCCGGCGTTTCGGTTGGGCGACCTCAACAACAAAAGGCCGTCCGGTTCCCAGCATTCGCGCATCCAGATCTTCCCGGCCCATGGCATGGAAGTAGTACTCCAGGCCGCCGGCAGCCTCTTGGCAGGGTCTGCCTATGATTTCACCCACGCTTCCCTCGGCCAGGTAGCCTTTGAAATTGCAACCCGGACACCCGCGGCCCTTACACGCCATGTGCTCCCAATGGCTTGAGGAGATCTTCCTGGAGAATTTCCGATACCGGCCGGCTATGAAAATAGACGCTGCAACAACGCTCACCCCGCCTGAGGCGGCGTCGATTTGAATCTGAAGCTCCGGGTTTTCGAATGAAACTCGACGGCCCGGCCAGTAACGTTCTTCAAGCATTCGCCCCAACCTTTCCTTAAGCGGCCGGGTCGCTCTTGTCTTCTCTTCGGGCGGCAGTTTTACAGGCAGGTGAACTCCAATAAGAAAGGTTCTGAATTCGTACTCCTCCCCGAACCGGAGTATCCGGGGCAGAAGTTCCCGCGGTTCCGGGAGTTCAAGGCGGGATTCCGCCGGCACCTCTCAAACCTCCTTATAAACGGCTTCAGCTTTCAGCCGAGCGATCCGGGCGGCGCCTGAGCAGGTAGAACAGAAGTCCTGCGACAGCTGCGATCCCGATCGCGACCCAGGCACATGTCTGGTAGGTGCAGACCACATCCACTATTCGGTCGAAATTTGCACCCACAGCCATGCCGATTCCCACAAGAAGCAGATTCCACAGCACCGCGCTTATCAATGCAAGAGCTACGACCGGCAGGAGGGAAAAGCCCGCCATTCCGGCCGCAACAAAGAAAAAAGCGCGTATGCCCGGGAAAAACCGATTGGCCGCGATAAGCCAAATCCCGTAGCGCTTGAAGCCTTTAAGAATGCGGCGCACAGCCTGATCCGCTTTTGTATCCTTGCCTTCCCGCCACTTGTGAAGCTTCATGCCCACAAGGTAGTCGATCGCAGCCCCCACCGTGCTTCCCAATATCACGGCACCGAATACAAGGCAAAAGCTCCAGTTCCAGCGCCCTACAAGCACAGCTCCGCCCAGAGTTACGGTGTCTCCCGGAAAAGGCGGGAAGACGTACTCAATGCCGGCCGCAAGGAAGAGAACAAGCAGTCCGAGCGGGTGATTCGGGGTATTTGCAAAATCCTGGAGCCACTCCACAGCTTTACCTCTTTTCACAGAAGACAGGCGGTCCGGCTATCTTACGGAGGCGGGCTTGAAAACTCCAGCCTGCACCGGCCGGATGCAGGTGGTGCCCCGGGATCCCGGCGCTTGCGCGGTTCGGAACCGCGGCCTGATTCCCCTCGCTGATCATTCAGCGCCGCTCAGTCGGGTAAAATCCGCGCGCATTCGCCAGGCGGAACCACAGAGGCGTGTCAGAAGTTTGAGGAGATCTCAAGCGCCAAAGCCGCCATTCGGGGGGGTGGTGCTTCAAATGCCGCATTCCCCGATTTACCACTTCGTCCGTCGGCCGCTCTCCCAAGCAGAACCGACAGAATATTGCTAATGCGGTCGTGTAGGAGAATTTCTTGCTTTAGAGGTAGCCGCTCTCCAGGTAGGCAAGTCTCGCGAGCATTCAGCCTTAATCCCCGGGAGCCTGGTAGCCCGTTATGCCGCCTTCAATGCTTGTGCCGGCTTTTCAGCCCAAATAAAAAATCCGGGGCCACAGCCCCGGATAACGTGTACTTGCGTTTGGGTCAGCCCGCTTTCCGCTGAACGAATCTCGAAAGAGCGCGCAGCGAATTCCTGCGCGAAGGCGTAATCATTACAACCGGCTTGCGGAACCGAGGAGGCGGAGTGCGCCTTTCAAGGCGGAAGGAAATCGTAACTCCCCCCGTGGCTCCGGATTTCGTGCATTTGCGCTCAAGCGACCTTCGCACGGTTCCCGGAGCCTTGCGGAGCAGCAGAAACAAAGCCGCACTCAGGGCTCCTCCTGCAAACAGTGAAAGCAATACCGCAACCACATATGCACCGGCCGGCAATCCTACAGGCTCTGTCTGAGGGGCTCCTGCGGCTTCAGGATTTCCAAGCTCAGGGAGCCTCGCCCTCAGCGCGCCGAACGCTCCTGTCAGAAGCGACTCGGCCTGGGCTCTTGTGCGCCCCACAGCGGCAAGACAAGTTCCGCCCTGAACCGGAACGGCCTTGATATATCCCTTAAGTGAAGATACGGGCAATCCGACTCGATCGGCCACAGCCCCCAAGAACTCCTGGCTCTCAACGATGCGCGCAGGTGCAGGTTGCATTGTCGCCGGCGTCCCTTTGAGTTCCATTCGGGCCACCCAGAAGCTCTTTCCGCCCTGCAACGCCAAGACTGCAGAGGCCAGAGTTACACCTATGATCAAGGCCCCGAAGCCGCTTGTCAGAAACACTGCGTATCGATCCTTCATGGATTGACTCCCCTTCTTTGATCGGCTGCTTCTTTTTCTCTTGAGATTCCCCGAGTTGAGATTTTGCAGAACCAAACGGTGTAAAGCAGAAGCAGATATCTGCGTTTCAGATCCCCTTCGACTGTTTTTCATGCGTCCTACCCTTTACGCACGACAAGGGCGATTGTAGGGCCGGCCGGGATTCCGTCAAGGGGAAAAACACAAAGCACGTGGCCCGGCGCCGTGCAAGATCTTACTGTGCAAGCAGTTACAGACCCAGCCTTGCCTCCGATTTCCGGCGGCCCCGGCGTTTTCCAAGCGTCGTTGTACCGCTTGTCGGCCCGCAGGGGGGCGGACGGCCGCCTGTCTTCTACTTGCCTTACTCGGCAGCCATAATATGATTTGGCATTTATACAGTTTGAACCTATGAGGCAATTTATGAATGTGCATGTAGGAGGCCTCTCGAAATCTTACGGCGCTCTTAAGGTCTTCGAGGACGTCACGTTCACCGTAAGGCCCGGTGACGTAGTTGCCGTTGTAGGGGCAAACGGTGCAGGCAAAACCACACTTGTCTGCTGCCTGGCGGGAGTGCTTTCCCCTGACAGCGGTTGGATCCGCTACGACGGCGAACTCTTTTCGCGGCCCAAGCTCCACTTGCGGCGCAGGATTTTTTCTTGCCTGAAGAGCCGATCGTTCCCCCCTCCATGACGGTGTTTCGCTATCTGAGCTCTGTCTTAACGGTATACGGCCTTGATCATCCAGAACATGCTCGACTGTGCACCGACCTGCTTGAAGAGTTCGCGCTCTTGGAACGCTACGACTTTCCTTTCAAAGATCTTTCCAGAGGCCAGCGTTACAAAGCCGGCCTTGTTGCGCTGCTTGCCGTCAATCCGGACCTCTGGCTTGTGGATGAGCCTTTCGCTTCCGGAATGGACCCTCCGGGGATCGAGGCCTTCAAGAGGTACGTACAAGACGCCTCAAAAGCCGGCAAAACAATTATTTTCAGCACTCAGATTCTTGACGTCGCAGAGCAGCTTGCAACTGAAATTTTTGCACTTCACGAGGCCAGGCTCCACGTGCCGGGCGCGACCGCGCACGAAGAGGTGAGAGTTGAGAAAATCCTCCAGCTTCTGAGGCAAAGAGGGCTGTGAAGGGAACCGCTTTCAGAAGACTTTTCGCGCGTTTCATAAAGCGGGCTCTTAAGAGACGCCCGGAGCTCGATCGCGCCTTGAAAGAGAAAAAGCGGCGCGGTCTGGTTTACTTCAAGACCGGCGCGGCGGCTCTCTACTCCTCTGTTTTCTGCTTCGCCGTACTTTTCTCCTTAGGGGAGCTTTTGAGGGGAGAAGCTTTCACCTCTTTCTTCATATTCTCAGGCACCGCATGGCTGTTTTTCATAACATGGCAAACGCTCAGATTGGTCGAAGAGGGGGCCTACGTATCCTTTTATTACCTTCTTCCTGTATCCGATGCGCAGATCGTGGACCACCAATTCCTGCAGGGGATTAAACTCGCTCTGTTGGAAGCGCCTTTCTTTGCTTCCGCTTTGCTGATTCTGTACTTAGGTGCCGGCGGTCCTGTTGAGGAAGCCTGGGAACCGCCTTTCCCGTTTTTCTCAATGCCTCTATTCTGTATCGTTTTGTCCTTTGTACTCATTAATCTCCTGCCGCGCGGGTTTGCCGGTTTTCTTTCCATGGTCTGTTTTATACTGGCCGCCGCAGTCCTCATCTTCAGATCTCCTCTCAGAGACGCTGCGGCGTTCTTTGCCCCCCTGGGGCCGCCGGGCTGGATCCAAGCCCTCTGGAAACGCGGGTTCGAACAAGCTCAATGGGAAGCAGCCGCTCTGGCGCTCAGCTTGGGGGCCGCAGCTTGCTCGTGGCGTTACTTCAGGACCCATTACGAGTTTCACGTTCAGCAGTACTTACCGCAGGAACCGGAAGTCCCGGAGACTGAACCGCCCGAAGTCGAGCCTCCGGCTTACAGTTGGAGCGAACCCGAAGAAGAGCAAGAGCTGAGCGACGCCGTACGGCGCCGATTCATGGAAGAGCTCAGTGAAGAAGAACGTACCCGGAAGGCCTGCTTCATGGAAAGGCTTCTTCTCCGACTACTTAAAGATGACCAGAAGCGTGCGTTCTATCTCATAGCCCACACTCCGACGCAGCTGACCCGCTCCACATTGATAGTGGTGGGCACTGCATTTGGCTTCTCGGTTCTGCTTTTGCTTCTGGGCGCAGTGCTTCCAACAGATTGGTACATGCTTTTCTGCGCGGTAGTTGGCGCCTGCTGGCTTCTCTTTTTCGGCTACGCTGCAACCGGTATCTTTCACTCCACCCCGCCGCGCGCCCGGCTGCTCTTCTATGCTCCTTTGCCTGTCACACTGAACACCGTTTATTGGATACGTCTCAAGTCGATAGCACTGCAATTGTGTGTAGCTTTCCCGCTGGTTCCTCTGTTGACTCAGTCGATAGTTTATTTCGGTGGCGCGAAAAGCTTCGTCGGAGCTCTCGCCGGCCTGCGGTTTTGGCTTGTAATGGCAGCTTCCGCGCCCGCCTGGCCCTGCCTGCCTTT
>CAZGYL010000344.1:0-5881 GCA_964529985.1 uncultured Planctomycetia bacterium
ATGCCCCGCATGGACGGGATCCGTTTCCTGGCCCTGGTCAGGAAGGCCGCTCCCGATACCGTCCGAATCATGCTGACCGGTCAGGCCGATCTGGAAGCCGCGGCAGCAGCCGTCAACGAGGGCAGTATCTTCCGCTTCCTCACCAAGCCGTGTCCTACACCGGTTCTGGCCAAGGCACTGGAAGACGGCTTGGAGCAGTACCGACTCGTAACAGCGGAACGAGTGCTGCTTGAGAAAACCCTAAGCGGCGCGATCCGGGTTTTCACCGAAATCCTCAGTATGGTAAGCCCGCTGGCATTCAGCAGGGCTTCGCGGATTAAGCGCGTGGTAAAGGATCTGACAGGGACGCTCGGCCTTGCCAATGCATGGCGATATGAGCTCGCCGCCATGTTTTCCCAGATAGGGTGCGTGGCGCTTCCTCCCGACATCCTCCAGAAGGCCTACGCCGGAAAGCCGCTCACCGAGGTGGAGAAAAAACTGTTCGAGGAACACCCGAAAGTCGGAGCGAAACTCCTGGGGCATATACCCCGGCTTGAGAAGATCGCCCGTATGGTTGAGAACCAGACCCGGGATTTCTGCGATTTCCCGCCGGCCCAGCGCGAGGCGAACGATCCTGTGGTTATAGGGGCCCAACTTCTCAAGACGGCGGATGACTACGACCGACTGGTCTCAGGCGGCCTGCCGCCAAGCGCCGCTGCGGCTCAACTGGCGGAAAACACCGGCAAATACCATCCTAAAGTCCTACGGGCCCTGGTTGCCGTGAGCGGCAAGGAGAGCGGGGCCGAAAAGCGTGCACTGCCGGTTGAAGCCCTTGCCGTGGGAATGATCCTCGAAGAAGAAGTCACAGCCAAAAACGGGCTGCTGCTTGTGGCCAAAGGGCAGGAGATCACACCCGCCGTGTTGGAAAGACTGCGCAACTTCAAACAAACTATCGGTGTCTCCGAGCCGATTCACGTTCGGGTACCGGTACCCGCGCAACAGGACGGCGGAAAGAAGAATTCCGAGGCGCAGACGTCGCAAGCACCGGCTGCAAATTGACGTCTTCCGCCGCCGCCTCTACAATTTCCCTTACAACGTTTCAGTTTCAACGTGCGTTTGCATGAACTCACGGAACCGGTTTCAGTCCGCAAGAGACTTTAAGAAAGGAGTCCGTTTATGAGTCAAGACCGAATCACCCGCAGGAAGTTCGTCAAGCAAAGCACTGCGGTGGCCGCCGCTGCTGCTGCAGCGGGATCGGCTTCGGCGGAAAAGTCTTCTTCTTCCAAGATCCTCAACTACAATCCTAACATGGAGTACCGCCTTCTCGGCCGCAGCGGGATCATGGTCTCTGCAGTCGCCATGGGAGGACATTGGAAAAGGATCGACAAGGTGGTTCCCGGCGTTTTCAAGGGCCGCGGCTGGCTGAGCGCCGACCTCAACGACGAACGTTTCCGGAAGAACCGCCATGAAGTCGTAAGCAAGCTTATAGAGGTGGGAATAAATTGGATCGACGCTTGCACCATCCAGGAGGTCCAGGCGTACAGCGCAGCGCTCAAAGGCCGCCGGGACAAGATGTACCTCGCCTGCTCCTGGTACCAGAAGGAGATGCGCAACCCCAAGTATCGGACAAAAAAGGCTTTACTCAAAACTCTGGATGAGGGGCTGCGCCAGGCCGGTCTTGAATACACCGATCTTTGGCGGATAACCATGCACGAACGAAGCAGCCGGCACACTGAAGGCGAAGTGGAGGAAATGATGAAGGCCCTGGAGGCCGCCAAGAAACAGGGTAAAGCCCGTCTGGTGGGATTCTCCTCACATGACAGGCCTCACATTAAATGGATGCTCGAAACCTACTCGGAAATCGTAGACGCTATATGTACACCTTACACTGCAAGAACCAAGGCCCTGCCTAAAGACAGCCTCTTTGAAACCCTTCGGAAGCACAAGATCGGCTGCTTCGGAATCAAGCCTTTCTCAAGCAACGCCCTTTTCAAAGGCGACGGTTCCCCGGGCAATCCGCATGCTGAAGAGGATGACCGTATCGCCCGGCTGACAATCCGCTACATTCTCATGAATCCGGCGATCACCGCGCCCATCCCCGGCCTTATCACGCCGCACCAGGTTGAGAACGTCGCCATGGCGGTTATGGAACGCCGACGCTTGAATGAGGCGGAAAAAGCGGAGCTTGAAAAAGCAGCCGACCGCATGTGGGCCAACCTGCCGTCTCACTACAGTTGGCTCAAAGACTGGGAATACGTTTGATCGGCCCTGCTTTCGGGGCGTAAGTGAGCGTGCTGTATGCAGGCGGTGCTCATTGCGGTAGGAGACGAACTTGTAGACGGCACGACTGTAGATACAAACACCGCATTTATCGCACGTGCTCTCAAAGCGCGGGGCATTGACCTCGTAGGCCACCTAACGGTACCGGATGACCGCAGTGCCGTTGCAAAAGCGATCGCCCAGGCCGCAAGCAACGCCGATATCGCCGTCGTTACCGGCGGCCTGGGCCCCACCCACGACGACCTGACCCGCCAGGCGTTGGCCGACGCGCTTGGGGTGGAGCTCAAGCTGCACCCCCCGCTGCTTGAAGCTCTCAAGGAGTTCTTCGCAAGCCGCGGCAAGACAATGTCCCCGGCAAATGAGATCCAAGCATACCTTCCCGAGGGGGCGGAACCCCTGCCCAATCCGATCGGGACCGCTCCGGGAATCGCCTGCAAGCTGGGCCGGTGCCGCATTTTCGCACTGCCCGGAGTACCGGGTGAGATGCGACGAATGCTCGGGGAGCAGGTTCTTCCGCGCCTGCCGGAAAGCTGCACGGTTCTTCGCACTCTGACGATCCGCACTTTCGGTGAAGGAGAATCCAACCTGGCCGTCCGCTTGGCCGATCTTCTTGATCGATCGGACCGAGTGCGGATCGGAATCACCGCTTCGGCGGGCGTGATCTCGCTCCGCCTCCAAGCTCGTGCGGCAACCGCCGAGGAAGCTGAAAGAGATCTGCAGCAGCTTGCCTCTGAAATCCGCGGAAGGTTGGGAGACCTTATTTTCGGTGAAGGCGAAGTGACACTGCCTGAGGCAACCGGTATGCTGCTCAGGGAAAGCAAAGCCACGGTGGCTGTGGCCGAGAGCTGCACCGGAGGGTTGCTGGGCGAACTGTTCACTTCGGTGCCGGGCTCAAGCGATTACTTCCTGGGCGGAATTATCGCCTACGCCAATAGAATAAAAAGCGAGGTGTTGGGTGTTTCGGAAAAGCTTCTCACCGAATACGGAGCGGTCAGCAGGCAGACGGCTCTTGCCATGGCTGCGGGCGCCAAGCGGCGTCTCGGCGCCACTTGGGCTTTAAGCACAACAGGTATCGCAGGGCCCGGAGGCGGCACACCGGAAAAGCCTGTCGGGCTCGTTTGGATTGCTTTGGAAGGCCCTTCAGGCGCGGAAGCTTTCCGGTACCGTTTCCCGGGCGACCGCGAAACAGTGCGGCTCCGCGCAGCGCTCTGCGCACTTAATTACCTCCGGCTCGCCCTTCTCGCCGGCGGAAGGTGACGGCCGAGACGCCCGACCTCGCTCCCGCCACATGATCCAATCCCCTATAATCGGTTTTTGTGTCTCTATTTCCGGCAGTACACCGGACGGCTGCGGGGGCATGCCGATTGTTGTGCCGGCCCGCTGTGCGGGAGCGGCGGATCCGTTGAAAGGAGACCTTTTATGCCGCCTCGTTTCAACTTCTCGCGATTCTCTCTTGCCTGCTTTTCCACCGCTTGGTTTCTCCTGTGTGCACCTTGGCTTTCAGCAGCCCAAAGCCTGGAGCGGGCGTTCATTTTTGGCTCCCGCGATCTTACCTGCATGAGCCTCACGGAACCGGGGACGCGCTACACGGTGGTTCTACAGGGCTCACCCGACCAGCTTGCTTATAGAGCCGATCGAGGTTGGGGTTACGAGGTGCTTTACAGCGCGGGAAGCTCTCCTTACGGGGACCGCAACGGATACGGTATTTTCGGTCCTTTCGACGACAGCGCGAACAATCGAACCCAATTCCCCGACGACTGTCCCGAAGAAATCTTTGACTCTTTCATCGGCGCAAAAAGCTTCCGCACTCAATGCAACCAGAGCGTTACCGGGGATCGCACTTCTCCCTGCAATCCGCCTGAAGGCATAATCTTCAGGGTGGATGTTCCCAACGGCCGCTATCGCTTCGTTGCAGCGGTCGGCTCGGCCGACAACCGCCATGCGCACCGAATAGTGGCTGAGGACGGCGGATCCGGGCCGCCTGAGAACATCGGCCCGAACCATGTGGTTTTGGTAAACAACTTCGACCAGGCTGAATACGGGCCCGGTGTTTTCGCGTGGGTGGGTTTCGGCGATTTTACGGCTCCCAACCTACAGGGACCGCGCTTCGTTCATATAGACCGCGATGGCAATCCGACGGAGGGCCCGCCCGACAGCCCCGTTTTGGAGGTAACACAAGGATACATTCGAATTCACCAGCTCCAGGGCAATTCGAACGACGGTGCAGCTGGTTCTTCTGATCCGAACGGCGGAGACATGGTGCTGCTTGAGCTTTGGAAAGTCGGAGACCTGGGGCCTGATACCACGCCTCCTGAAGTTGTGTCGATCACCCCCCCGCCGGGCGCGGTCGTAAGAGCCCTACGGGAAATAACGATCAGGTTCAGCGAGGAAGTGACCGGGGTCGACCCCTCTGATCTCCTTCTGGCGGGTTCCCCCGCTTTGGCGGTAAGCGGATCGGGGGAAGGCCCTTATACGTTTTCGTTCAATGATCCCGGAACGGGGGAGGTCACCGTGGGTTGGTCTCCTGACCACGGCATCACAGACCTTGCCGAAACTCCCAATCCTTTCGGCGGAGGTTCTTGGAAGTACACCGTCGATCCCACGGCTCCTGTAGCGGATGTCCTCATAAGCGAATTCATGGCTGCAAACGGCACCGTGCTTGAAGACGAAGACGGTGACAGCCCCGATTGGATCGAGCTGTGGAACCGAAGCGGCGAGCCGGTGAATCTCGGCGGCTGGTCGCTGACCGACCGACCCGAACCCACCTCTCCCGGAGATCCCCCTCAAAGGCACTGGGTTTTCCCCAACGTAACATTGGGCCCCAACCGATATCTTGTGGTTTTCGCCTCAGGGAAAGACAGAAAACCCACAAGCGGAGGCAACCTACATACGAACTTCAAACTGAATCGCGAGGGCGGATACCTCGCGCTGTACGATCAGGACGGGGTGCTTGTTTCGGAATTCGCCCCTTATCCCGAGCAGAGGCGCGATTATTCCTACGGAGTGGACGTCTCAGACAGGCCGACTTATTTTCTCAAGCCTACCCCGGGAGCTCCCAACAGTTCCGCCACAGCTCAAGGACTTGTTGCAAAGCCCAAGTTTCTGCCCGAGCACGGCGTTTACGATGATCCGATCGACGTCACTCTATATTGCTCCACCCCCGGAGCTACGATTCTCTACCGGATCGATCCCTCGGGCCGCCTTCTGAACGAAGCGAACGGAACGGAATATTCAGGCGATCCGATCCATGTTGAAGGACGAGTGGGTTGGGCGGTGGTCACCATTCAGGCCATGGCCGTCAAGCCCGGTTATATCCCTTCCGAAGTGGTTGCCTCCAGCTACATTTTCAGGCCCTACGTGCTTTTGCAACCGAACGATCCGGAAGGCGGCTTCCCCAGCGAATGGGTGAATCCGAGTAAGACCATAGCGGCCGATTACGAAATGGATCAACGCGTACTGAAGGATACCACCTACAAAGAGGAAGCGCTTGAAGCGCTCAAAGAAGTACCTACGCTGCTTATCAATATGGACGTGGATGATCTTTTCGGCTCCGACGGCATCTATGTGAACGCCAACCGGGACTGCTATCCGGGGCAAGGAGCAAGCTGCAGGTGGGAGCGCG